>CAUJIL010000186.1 GCA_963204845.1 Pseudomonadota bacterium
ACATGACGCGTCGCTTGCTGGACGTGCACCGCGGGGACGGGGTGGCACCTTTGGACGAGGTGAGCGGTCTGTTGGGCACGATCCGCGGCGGCTGGGAAGGGATTCGCGGGCAGACCGTCAGCTCCTCGCCATCTTCTTGACAGGAATCGGCTGATCCCGGCGCAGGATTCCGTCACGAAGTCGTCGACAGCATCTATAATCCGCTGCGATTGGCGCCAGCCGGCGCCTGCAATGCGGCCAGCGGGTGCATGTCGAAGCCGAGCCATATACTGATCCTCGACCACGACGCGGCGCGTCGGGCGACGACGGTCGCCATTCTCGATTTCCTCGGCGAGCGGCACCACGCCTGTGCCACGCTGCCGGAGTCCCTGCTGCCGCTGCCCGACGTGGTGCTGCTGGCAGATGATGCGGTTGAATCCATGTTGGCTACCACACTGGACGCGTTGGCGGAGCTGCGGCCCCGTCCGGCGGTGGTGCTGACGGCGGTCGCCCCCGATGCCTGTGCCGGCGCAGGCAACCGCAACCCAGAGCATGCGCTGGTCAGCTCGGTGCTGCCGTGGCCGTTCACCCACGGCGAGTATCTCGAGGCGCTGCACCGTGCGCGCCTGCGGCGCGAGGCGGAACAGCAACGCGGCGAGGGAGAGCCGCGGGTGTTCCGCGAACTGGTGGGACTGAGCCCCGGCCTGCGCGCGGTGCGTCACATGATGGGTCGGGTCGTCGATACCGATGCGACCGTGCTGGTGCTCGGCGAGTCGGGCACCGGCAAGGAAGTGGTCGCGCGCAGCCTGCACGCGGAGAGCCCCCGCCGGGCCGGCCCCTTCGTTCCGATCAATTGCGGTGCGATCCCGGCGGAGTTGCTCGAGAGCGAACTGTTCGGTCACGAGAAGGGCGCGTTCACCGGCGCCATTACCAGCCGCGCAGGACGCTTCGAACTCGCCCGCGGCGGCACGCTGTTTCTCGACGAGATCGGCGACATGCCGCTGGCGATGCAGGTGAAGCTGCTGCGCGTGCTGCAGGAACGAAATTTCGAGCGCGTGGGCGGCTCGCACTCGATCGAGGCCGACGTGCGCATCGTCTGCGCCACCCACAAGAACCTCGACGACATGATCGCCGCCGGCACGTTCCGCGAGGACCTGTACTACCGGATCAACGTGTTCCCGATCGAGATGCCGCCGCTGCGCGAACGCGTCGCTGACCTGCCGTTGCTGATCGGGGAGATCAACCGCCGCCTCGCGCGCGAGCAACGCGAGGGGGTGCGCTTCAGCCCCGCGGCGATGGCCTCGCTCGAGCGTCATCCGTGGGCCGGCAACGTGCGTGAACTCGCGAACCTCGTCGAGCGGATGGCGATCATGCATCCGGCGGCGGTGATCGGGCCGCGCGACCTGCCGCCGAAGTTCCGCCACCTCGACGAGGCCGAGGAACTGGCGCTGGAGCGCGCCGGGGCTGTCGAGGCCTCGCCGTCCCCCGCAGGCGCACGCGTGGAGCCGCTGGGCCTGCTGCCGATCAACGGGCTGGACCTGAAGGAATTCATCCAGGACCTCGAAAAAGGCCTGATCGAGCAGGCGCTCGACGACTGTGCCGGGGTGGTTGCGCGGGCCGCCGAGCGCCTGCGCCTGCGCCGCACCACGCTGGTCGAGAAGATGCGCAAGTACGATCTGCTGAACCGCGCCGGCCCCGAGACGTAGGTTCGGTCTGTGGCCGAACACGTCCCGTAGGTTCGGCCTGTGGCCGAACAGGCACATGAATTGCTAGGAGTCGCCCGAGCGTCAAATTTCCGCTGGGAGACTCCGATGTACGTATCCGATCTCCGTGCATCCACGGCCGGCGCCGGCCGCCGTGCCGCGGCGGAGCGTGGCCGATGAACGCCGCCGCCCAGGCGCGCGCGCTGCCGCTCGCCGGCGAGATCCGCGCCAGCGCCGACATCCAGGCCGCGTTCGCGTTGTTCAACCAGGTTTCCACGGAGCTCAGCGACTCCTACCGGCTGCTGGAACGCAGGGTCGAGCAGCTGTCGTCGGAACTCGAACAGGTCGACCGGGCGCGGCTGCGCGAGTTGGAGGAGAAGGAACGCGTGTCGGAGCGCTTGCAGAGCCTGCTCGACCTGCTGCCTGGTGGCGTGGTCGTGCTGGATCCAGGCGGCGTGGTCTGCGACTGCAACCCGGCGGCGCGCGAGATGCTCGGCGGCACGCTGCCCGGCGAGCGCTGGATCGATGTGATACGGCGCTGCTTTGCGCCGCGCAGCGACGACGGTCACGAGATCTCGCTGCGCAGCGGGCTGCGGGTCGGCGTCGCGACGCGCTCGCTCGAGCGCGGGATGGGGCAGCTGGTATTGCTCACCGACCTCACCGAGACGCGCGAATTGCAGGACCGCCTGAGCCGGCACCGGCGCCTCACCGCGATGGGGCGCATGATGGCCGCGCTCGCGCACCAGCTGCGCACGCCGCTGGCCGCCGCGATGCTCTACGCCTCGAACCTGCGCGATGCCGATCTGACGCCCGAACAGACGCGGCGATTTTCGGCCAAGGTGCTCTCGCGTCTGGCGCACCTGGAACGGCAGGTGCGGGACATGCTGATCTACGTGCGCGGCGACCTCGTGCTCGACGAGCTCTGCAGTGTGCGCGAGATCCTCGACGATCTGGGCGCCGCGCTGGAGGCGCCGGCGACGTCGGCCGGTGCGCGCTGCGCGGTCGCACTGGCCTGCGACCCGGGTCTGCGGCTGCGCTGCAATCGCGAGGTGTTGGGTGGAGCGCTGATGAACCTGGTCACGAACGCGCTCGAGGCGGCCGGGGCGGGCGGGCGGATCGGCGTCGAGGCCGCGCTGGAGGACGGCCGGCTGTGCATCGCGGTGCGCGACGACGGTCCCGGCATGAGCGCCGGGATGGCTGCCCTCGCCGGCGAGGACTTCTTCACCACCAAGGCCCAAGGCACCGGTCTGGGGCTGGCCGTGGTGCGCGCGGTCGCGCGCGCCCATGGGGGTGAATTCAGGATCGCCTCCGTGCCGGGCGAGGGCACCCGCGCCAGCGTGTTGCTGCCGCTGGTGGTCGCGCCCGGCAGCGAGGCCGGGGTGGTCAATGCGTGAGTCGCCGGTACGCGGCATGCGCGTGCTGATCGTGGAGGACGACCACGAGCTGCGCGAGGCGCTGGCCGACACGCTGGAAGTGGCGGGCTGCGAGGTCGAGGCTGCCGCCGGCGGCACCGAGGCGCTGGCACGGCTCGCGCGCGCGGCGCCCGATGTGCTGGTCTCCGACGTGAACATGCCGGGGATGGACGGCCACGAACTGTTGCGCCACGCGCGCCGGGCGCACCCGCAGGTGCCGGTGGTGCTGATCACGGCCTTCGGCAGCATCGAGCGCTCGGTGCGTGCGATGCGCGACGGTGCCTCGGATTACCTCGTGAAGCCGTTCCAGCCGGCGCAGCTGATCGAGGTGATCGCACGCCTGGGGCCACAGGCCGCGAGTCGGGGCGAGGACCCGGTCGCGGTGGCGTCGGCCTCGGTGGAACTGCTCGCGCTGGCGCGCCGGGTCGCGGCCACCGATTCCACCGTGCTGCTGTGTGGCGAGAGCGGAACCGGCAAGGAGGAGCTCGCGCGCTACATCCACCGCCAGTCCGCCCGCGCCGCGTTACCGTTCGTGGCGGTGAACTGCGCGGCGATCCCCGAGAACATGCTGGAGGCGATGCTGTTCGGCCACGAGAAGGGAGCCTTCACCGGCGCGCACGCGGCGATGCCCGGCAAGTTCGAGCAGGCCGACGGCGGCACGCTGCTGCTCGACGAGATCTCCGAAATGGACGCAGCGCTGCAGGCGAAGCTGCTGCGCGTGCTGCAGGAGCGCGAGGTGGAACGTCTCGGCGGCCGTCGCCCGCAAGCGGTCGATGTGCGCGTGATCGCGACCACCAACCGCGACCTGCGCACCGAGATGGCGGCGGGACGGTTCCGCGAGGACCTGTATTACCGTCTCGGGGTGTTCCCGTTGCACTGCCGGCCGTTGCGCGAGCGCGTCGAGGACATCCTGCCGCTCGCCGGGCGTCTGGTGCGCGCGCACGCCGCGAAGATGCGGCACGTGCCGGTGGAGTTCGCTGCCGACGCGCGTGCGGCACTGCTCGCCCATCCCTGGCCCGGCAATGTGCGTGAGCTCGACAATGCGATGCAGCGCGCGCTGATCCTGCAGGACGGCGTGGCCATCGGTGCGGCGCACCTGCGCCTCGAACCGGTGCCGGGTGGCGAGGCGGTGGCGGCGGGCGAGGCGGTGGGGATGACAGACCTGCCGGCGGCGGTGCTGCCCATCGAGCCGGACGGGGCGCTCGACGATCTGCGCGACGAGTTGCGCCAGAGCGAGTTCCGGCTGATCGTGGGGATGCTGCGCGACACCTGCGGCAGTCGCAACGATGCCGCGGAGCGGCTCGGCATCAGTCCCCGTACGCTGCGTTACAAGCTGGCGCGGTTGCGCGAGAGCGGACTCGACGTCGACGCGGCGCTGCGCGCCTGAGCAAGGGTGCGCCGGCCGCCGCCGGGCATCCGGTCGTGGACCGACGCCGGGCTCATGCAGCGTCGATTCCGGCAGCGCCGTCGGCCGCCGTGCGCAGCTGTTCCGCGTCGATGATCGTGATTTCCTTGTTGTCCACCGCGAGCACGCCCATCTTCTGGAAACGGCTCAGCACGCGGCTGACCGTCTCCACCGTCAGTCCGAGGTAGTTGCCGATGTCGGTGCGCGACATCGGCAGGCGGAAGTTCGCCGCGGACAACTTGCGGCGCTTGTTGCGCGCCGAGATGCTCAGCATCAGCGCCGCCACGCGCTGGTCGGCGGTATTCTTGCTGAGCAGCGTCAGCAGCTGCTGATCCTCCGCGATCTCCTGGCTCATCAGCTGGAAGAAGTGCCGCTGCAGGCTGGGCAGGCGCTGGCTCAGTTCACCGAGCTTGTCGAACGGGATCTCGCAGACCGCGGCGGTCTCCATCGCGCGCGCGGAACTCGCGTACTTGTTCTTCGCGATGCCGTCCATGCCGAGGATCTCGCCGGGAAAATAGAACCCGGTAACCTGCTCCTGCCCGCTGTCGGTGATCGCGTAGGCCTTGACGCTGCCCGAGCGTACCGCGAAGACCGAGGTGAACGGCTGGTCCTGGCGATAGAGGTGCTCGCCTTTCTGCAGCGGACGGCTGCGCTGGATGATCTGGTCGAGCTGGTCCACTTCGTGGACGTCGAGCGCCAGCGGCAGGCAGATGCCGTTCAGGCGGCAGTTGGCGCAGTTGATCTGGAAATCGTGGGGGCAACGCGTATGCACTCCTTCCGGGTTCCGTGTGTTCGCCGCTTCGCTCACTGCCCACCCCACCGCTGCCGGTACTGCCGTTGCGCTGCGGCCGAGTATAAATACAGTCCGGTTGCCTGTGAACAGCCGTCACGGGCGCCGTTCGAGCACGTCCGTGCGGCGGGCAAGCGGCTCAGATCGTGCGCGAGAAGCGTTGTCGCGACGGGTCGAGGTAGGCGTCGAAGACCATGCAGATGTTGCGGATCAACGGTCGTCCGCTGGGGGTCACCCGGATACGGTTGCCTTCGCTGGCGAGCAACCCCTCGCGTTCCATGGCGGCGATGGTCTCCATCTCGCGGGCGAAGTGACGCGTGAAGTCCACACCGTGGCGCGCCCCGGTCTCCTCGATGTCGAGGCCCATGCGGCAGATCAACTGCATGATCACGTCGCGGCGCAGGATGTCCTCGGGCGTGAGCCGCAGCCCGCGCTGCACCGGCAGCTTGTCCTGCGCCAGCAGCGCGTAGTACTCGTCGACGTTCTTCACGTTCTGGCAGTACAGGTCGGCGGTGCTGCTGATCGAGGACACCCCGATGCCGAGCAGTTCCGGTGCGAGCTGCGTCGAGTAGCCCTGGAAATTGCGCTGCAGCGTGCCGTTCAGCAGCGCGAGCGCCAACTCGTCCTCGGGTTTCACGAAGTGGTCCATGCCGACGTAGACGTAGCCCGCGTCGGTGAGCGTGTCGATGATCGTGTGCAGCACTTCGAGCTTGTCATCGGCCGTCGGCAGCTGCATGCGGTCGATGCTGCGCTGGCTGCTGAAGATGTCGGGCAGATGCGCGTAGCTGTAGCACGAGATGCGGTCCGGCGACAGCGCGAGCACCTTCGCCAGCGTCTGTTCCATCGAGGCCGGACTCTGCAGCGGGAGACCGTAGATCAGATCGAAGCTGAGCGACTTGAAACGGTGTTCCCGCACTGACGCGACGAGGCTCTCGACCATGTCGAAGGGCTGGATGCGGTTGACCGCGCGCTGCACCGCCGGGTCGAAGTCCTGGATTCCCATGCTGACGCGGTTGAAGCCCAGCCCCTTCAGCAAGGCGATCGTGCCGGTGTCCACCGAGCGCGGATCGAGCTCGATCGAATACTCGCGCTCGGGCGAGTCGATCAGCGAGAAGTGTTTGGCCAGCACGTGCATCAGGTGCGTGAGTTCGGCCGGACTGAGGTACGTAGGCGTGCCACCGCCCCAGTGCAGCTGCGTCACGCGCCGGCGCTGGTCGAAGTGGCGGGCGAGCAGCGTGACTTCCTTCTCGACCGCAACGATGTAGCGCTCGGCCACCTCGGGATCGCGCGTGATGATCTTGTTGCAGGCGCAGTAGTAGCAGATGTTGCGGCAATACGGGATGTGCACGTACAGCGACAGCGGACCGATCACCGGCGGGCGCTCGAGCAGGTAGCGCTCGTATTCGCGCGAGCCGAAGCCGTCGGCGAACTGCACGGCAGTGGGGTACGAGGTGTAGCGCGGACCGGCGACGTCGTACTTGCGGATCAGCGCCGGATCCCAGCGGATACGCTCGTCGATACCGTGGGTGCAGCTGTGCATGTCCATGATTCGGGTCCGGTCGGTACGCCTCTTTCCGAGTACGCGTAGTCTACGCTTCTGTGGCAGGGGAGCGTTGACACACGTCAACCGCACTGGTGCGATGTGAATATTCACGGCGGTATTCGCGCCGGCGGTGGCCGTGCGCGCGGGAGAACGTATGGATCTGGCATGGCGTGTGCTGGCCTGCGTGCTGTGTGGTGCATCCGGGACGGCGCATGCGTGGCAAGCGGGCGACTGGGTGCTGCGCGCCGGCGCGGTGCGCGTCGAACCCCACGAGAGCGGCGGCACGATCACGCTCGGTGACACCGGGCGCATCAGCGGCAGCGCGCTGCACTTCGACGACGATACCCAGCCGATGCTCGCGTTGTCCTGGATGGTCACGGACGCCGTGGGCATCGAACTGCTGGCCGCCAACCCGACGCATCATGTGCTGAGCGCGACCGGAGTCACGCCGCAGCCCCTCGAGTTGGGTTCGGTGCGCCCGCTCGCGCCGACGCTGGTCGCACTCTGGTTTCCGCTCGCCGGTCAGGGTGCGTGGCAGCCATTTCTCGGTATTGGCGTGGGGCACGCACGCTTCCTCGAACGCGAGATCGACCCCGGTGCGCGCGCCACGCTGGGAGCCTCCGATCTGCGGCTGCACGCGGCCACGGGAGTTGCACTGCGCGCGGGTTTCGACTGGGAAATCGACGAGGGCTGGGCGCTGCATGCGGGACTTTGCCATCTGGCGATCGGCACCGAAGCTTCGCTGCAGACCGCGTTCGGACGTGCCGAGGCCAACGTGGACCTCGACCCCTGGCTGTACACGCTCGGGGTCGCCTGGCGGCTTCCCGCGCGTCACCCGTGATGGTGGGCGTGGCCGACGAGCGCCGGCAGCAGCGCCGCCGCGAGGGTCCAGACACCGAAGGCGATCACCGCCGCGCCCGCGAGCCTGCGCAAGCCACGACGCTGCAATTGCCGTCGCAGCGCGTTGCCGAACACCCCGCTCGCCAGTACCGCCGGCAGCGTGCCGGCGCCGAATGTCGCCATCAGCAGTGCGCCTTGCGACGCACTGCCCGAGGCACTCGCCCAGGCCAGCGTGCTGTAGACCAGTCCACACGGCAGCCAGCCCCAGAACAGCCCCGCGAGCAGCGCCTTCGGCAGACGGTCCACCGGCAGCAGACCCGCTGCCAGGCTCTGCACGCGTGACCACACGCCGTGGCCGGCGCGCTCCAGCGGCCCCAGCGCATTGAACCAGCCGCCCAGCGCGCAGCCCATCGCCACCAGCAGCAGCCCCGCCAGTACGCGCAGCGCGCCCATGCCGGCACTGCCGGCAAGCCCTCCGGCGACGCCCGCGAGCGCGGCACCGAGCAGCGCGTAGCCGAGGAGGCGCCCGGCGTTGTAACCGCCGAGCAGCAGGTAACGGCGCGGCATCGAGATGCCGGGTCCGAGCGCGAACGCGAGCGCGGCACCGATGCCGCCGCACATGCCGATGCAGTGCGTACCGCCCAGCAATCCGAGCGTGAAGGCGGTGGCGAGGTCCGGAGCGGGCGGCATCGATTCAGTCGCCTTCGTCCGGCGCAGGTGGCGGGGGTTTCACGCGTTGCGGCCCGCCGCGTGCGCTGTCTTCCTCGTCCTCGAACAGGATGCTGCGCGCGGCCTTGTCGAGGTCGTCGAACTGTCCGCTGGAGACCGACCACAGGTACGCGGCCACCGCGATGCCGAGCAGCAGCACCGTGACCGGAATCAGGACGTAGATGCTATCCATCGGTCTCGGAGCGTTCCGCACGCGGGGGACGGGAGGCATCGTTGCGCAGTCGCAGCGCGTTGGCAATCACGACCAGCGAGCTTGCGGTCATCCCGATCGCGGCCAGCCACGGCGGCACCAGGCCGGCGGCGGCGAACGGCACCGCGGCAGCGTTGTAGACGATCGCCCAGGTGACGTTCTGCCGGATCACCGCGCTCGCAGCGCGTGCTTTCGCCAGCGCCTCCGGCACGCGGTGCAGGTCGCCTGCAAGCAGCATGCAGTCGGCGCTGGCGCGCGCGACGTCGGCCGCGCTGGCCATCGCGATCGAGACGCCCGCGCCGGCCCGCACCCCCACGTCGTTGACGCCGTCGCCGACCATCAAGACGCGCCGCCCCCAGGACTCGAGCGCGCGCACGCAGTCCAGCTTCTGCTCCGGCGACTGCCGCGCGTGCCAGCGCGTGATGCCGAGCAGACCGGCGACGCGTTCGACCTCGGTCGCGGCGTCCCCGCTGAGCAGCAGGCAGTCGATGCCGTCGCGCCGCAGTCGCCCGATCACCTCCGTCGCTTCCGGGCGCAGCGCGTCGGCGAGCCGGAACCACGCCAGCGCCCGCCCCGCGCTCGCCAGCACGATCCAGTGCTCCGCATCGCGCGCCGACGCCGGGGTGCCGAGCGCGAACGCCGCGTGTCCGATGCGGTAGCGCTCGCCCTCGACCACGCCCTCCAGCCCGCCGCCCGGCAACGCGCGGAATCCGGTCACCGCGGCGCGCGGCAGTCCGGTGAAGGCCCGCGCGATCGGGTGTGCCGAGAGCGCCTCGAGGCCAGCGGCGATGCGCAGGCAGCGCTCGCGATCGGCGTCGGCCTCGCAGCGCAGCTCGGCGAGCCGTACTGCGCCAGTGGTCAGCGTGCCGGTCTTGTCGAACACGATCGTGTCGGCCGCGGCCAGCGCTCCCAGCGCGTGTCCGCGCGTGACCAGGAAGCCGCGCGCGCGCAGCGCCGCCACCGCGGTCGTGACCGCGGCCGGGGTGGCCAGCGACAGCGCGCACGGACAGCTCACGACCAGCACCGACAGCACGATCGCGAGCGCGCGCGAGGCGTCGTGGTGCAGCCACCACAGGCCGGACAGCGTGGCCAGCACGAGCACCGCGATCACGAACCAGCGCGCCGAGCGGTCGGCCAGTGCCACGATGCGCGGCTTCTCGCGCTGCGCGCGATCGACCAGCGCGAGTACCGTGCCGAGGCGCGAATCGAGTCCGGTGGCCTCGATGCGCACCGTGAGCGCGCCGTCGGTGTTCAGCGTGCCGGCGCTGACCCGGTCGCCGGGATGCTTGGGCACCGGCATTGCCTCGCCGCTCAGGCTGGACTCGTCGACGCTGGACTCTCCTGCCGCGACGATGCCGTCGGCCGGCAGCGCTTCGCCGGGGCGCACCAGCACGCGGTCACCGCGCGCGAGGCGAGCCACCGGTATCGCTTCGTGTTCGCCGGCGGGCCCGAGGCGGGTGGCCGCGGCCGGCACCAGCGACAGCAGGTTGCCACCGGCGAGTCCGGCGCGATGACGCGCGCGCATCTCGAGGTAGCGCCCCAGCAGCACGAAGAAAGTGAACATCGCCACCGAGTCGTAGTACACCGCGCCGCCGCCCCGGACCGTGAACCAGACGCTGGCGAGGAACGCCAGCGCGATCGCCAGTGCGATAGGCACGTCCATGCCGGGCGCGAGGTGGCGCAGTCCGCGCCACGCGCCGGTGAAGAACGGCTGAGCCGAATAGCCGACCACCGGCACGCACAGCACGAGGCTGAACCAGCGCAGGTAGTCGCGGTACCCGGCTTCGATGCCGCTGAAGTCGCCCGCGTACAGCGCGATCGCGAACATCCCGATCTGCATCTGCACGATGCCGGCCAGTCCCATGCGCTTCAGCGCCGCGCGGCTTTCGGCCCGCGTGTCGCCACGGTGCGTGGACCCCAGGAAGGGATGCGGGGTGTAGCCCAGTTCGCGGATGCGGCCCATCAGCTCGCTGAGTGGCAATGCGTCGGCCTTCACGCGTACGCTGGCGCGCTGCTCGGCGAGGTTGACGCCGACGTCGAGCACGCCTGGATGGCGCTGCAGGTGGTGCTCGATCAGCCAGGTGCAGGCGGCGCAGGTGACGCCACCGATCGCCAGCTCGACCCGGCGCACGCCGTCGGCCTCGTCGACCACGAAGCCCGCTTGCGCGGCGGGGTCGTCGAACACCGCGTACTCGCGCGCTCCGGCGCCGGGGTCGGCCGGGCCGGCGGCGCTGGCATCACGGTGGCGGTAGTAGCCGGCGAGCCCGCTGCCGGCGATCAGGCTCGCCACCGCTGCGCAGCCGGCGCAGCACATGGGACGCGCCTCGCCGTCGATCTCGACCCGCCAGCGGTCGTCCGGCGGCACCGGCAACCCGCAGTGGAAGCACGCCGCCGGCATCGCTCAGCCGGCGTCCAGTTGCGCGATCCTGAGGTCTCCGGTCGCCGCCTCCAGCGTGCCGCGCAGGCGCCAGCCCCTGCCGTCGGCCGGAACATGCTCGATCCGCAGGTAGCGCTTGCCGTCCAGTGCCTCGTGCACGGTGCCGCGGAACACGCCGTTGCCCGCGCCGAGCAGGACCACCGACTGGTCGCGCGTGACGTCGGTGGGATGCTCGATCGCGAGCGTCAGCTCGCCGGGGGCGTCGGGCAGTCCGTGCAGCCGCAGCTCTGCCACCCGCGCCGGTGCGTCGTAGCGCAGTTCGGCCGCCACGCCGAGTTCACGCGCGCGCGCCTCGTTGTCGAGGCGCCGGTTGATCGCGAGTCCCTCGCGGTAATAATCGTCGCGCACCAGCGCATCGTCGTTGGTGAACGCCAGCCAGACCGTCACCATCGAGGCGATCACGGTCGAGGCGGGCAGCAAAACGAGCAGCCAGGGCCAGCCCTGGCGGTACCACGGGGGCGCCGCGCTCATCGCACCGGCCCGGGGCCGAGGAAACGGCTGTCGGCGCGCGTGCTGTGTGCCTCCTCGGCGGTGGCGGCGACCGTGAACACGATCGGCAGCGACCGGTCGTCACCGAGACGCTCGCGCGGTGCGCGCACCGCCATCGGCACCGCGAGCACCTCGCCGGAGACCAGCGACACCTCGGTACGGCCCACGATCACCGCATCGTCCAGCCCGTCGACGCCGATCCGGTAACTCTGCGCGTCCTCGCTCATGTTGCGGATCTTCAGCGTGTAGACGTTCTCGATCATGCCGCTGCCGACTTCCCGGAACAGCTGGCCGCGTTCGCGGATCGCGTCGAGCCCGACCGGCACGCGCGTCGTCAGCACGGTCAGGAACACGCCTGCCATCGCCAGCAGCGCCAGCGAGTAGCCGACCAGGCGCGGGCGCAGGATGTGCGTGGGGCGGCCCTCGAGTGCGTTCTCGGTGGTGTAGCGGATCAGCCCGCGGGGGTAGTTCATGCGGTCCATCACCGAATCGCAGGCGTCGATGCACAACGCGCAGGTGATGCACTCGAGCTGCAGGCCGTTGCGGATGTCGATGCCGGTCGGGCAGACCTGCACGCAGAGCTCGCAGTCGATGCAGTCGCCGAGGCCGGCCGCGCGCGGGTCGGCCTCGCGGCGGCGCGAGCCGCGCGGTTCGCCGCGGGCCGCGTCGTAGGAAACGATCAGCGTGTCGCGGTCGAACATCACGGCCTGGAAGCGCGCGTACGGGCACATGTACATGCACACCTGCTCGCGCAGCCAGCCGGCGTTGATGTAGGTGGCCAGCGTGAAGAACATCACCCACAGGTACGACCAGGTGTTCGCATCGGCAAGCGGCAACTCGATCACGAGGTCGCGCACCGGCGTGAAATAGCCGACGAAGGTGATGCCGGTGAACAGCGAGAAGCCGAACCACATCGCGTGCTTCTGCAGCTTGCGGCGCGTCTTGTCGAGGCTCCACGGCGCCTGGTCGAGGCGGATGCGCTGGTTGCGCGTGCCTTCGCTCACTTGCTCGGCCCACATGAAGATGCTGGTCCACACCGTCTGTGGGCAGGTGTAGCCGCACCAAACGCGGCCCGCGAACACGGTGGCGGTGAACAGCGCGAAGGCCGCGATCACCAGCAGCCAGGCGAGCAGCGGGGCGTCCTGCGGCCAGAAGGTGACGCCGAAGATGTGGAACTTGCGCGCCGGCAGGTCGAACCAGATCGCCTGGCGCCCCTCCCACTGCAGCCAGGGACCACCGAAATACATGATCAGCAGCGGCCAGCCCGTGTAGAGACGCAGCCGCTGGAAGAAACCCTCGACCTTGCGCGTGTAGACGCGTTCGCGCTTCTGGTACAGGTCGACCTCGCCGACCTCGGCCGGCGTGAGATCGACGACCGGTATGCGCTCCTCGCTCATCGCGACAGGCTGTAGACGTAGGCCGCGACCAGACGGATCTTGTCGGCGTCCAGCGTCTGGCCGAACGCCGGCATCTGGCCGTTGCGCCCCTTGCGCAGCGTGTGTTCGATGGTTGCGAGATCACCACCGTAGAGCCACACCGTGTCGCTGAGGTTCGGCGCGCCCAGGAGTGGATTGCCCTTGCCCTCGGGCCCGTGGCAGGCGACGCAGAACATCGCGTACTGCGCTGCTCCGGCAGCTGCCTGTGCGTTGGCCGCCTGGGGATCCGACAGGCTCTGGACGTAGCGCGCGACGTTGCGCACACCTTCCTCGCCCAGTGCATCGCCCCATGGCGGCATCGCTGCCACGCGGCCGTTGACGATCGTGGCGTGGATCGTGTCCGCGTCGCCGCCCCAGATCCAGTCCTGGTCGGTGAGGTTCGGGAAACCCTGCGCCCCGCGCGCGTCGGCACCGTGGCACTGCGAGCACTCGTTGGCGAAGATGCGCTGTCCCATGCGCACGGCCTTGGTGTCGGCCGCGATCTCCGCGATCGGCTGGTCGCGCCAGGCGGCGAACACCGGTTCGTATCTGCGCCTGGCATCGGCCACCTCGCCTTCCCACTGGCCCACGCCTGACCAGCCCAGCACGCCCTTGAAGCTGCCGAAGCCCGGATACGCGACCAGGTAGCCGATCGCGAACACGATGGTCGCGACGAACAGGTACAGCCACCACGCCGGCAGCGGATTGTCGTATTCCTCGATGCCGTCGTAGACGTGCCCGGTCTTCGCCTGCGAGTCCGAGGGACGGGTGCGGTTGCCGAACAGCAGCAGCGCCGCGCCGATGATCGTGATCGTCGTCAGGACGATGATGTAGCCGCTCCAGAAACTAGTCATCGTTTCCACCTTTGCTGGTCTGTTCCGGCTCGTCGGCGAATGGCAGCTGCGCCGCCTCGTCGAACCGCTGTTTGCGCTTGTCGCTCCATGCCCAGACGCACACGCCGATGAACGCCGCCATTGCGAGCAGCGTGGCTATGCCGAGCAGGTCACCCTTGTCCATGGCGCGGCCTCAGCGCGTGCTCCTGATCAGTGTGCCGAGCTGCTGCAGGTACGCCAGCACCGCGTCGATCTCCTTCTTTCCGGCCACGGCCGCCTCGGCGCCGGCGACGTCCTCGTCGGTGTACGGCACGCCGACGCGGCGCAGTGCGCGCAGCTTGGCGGCGGTGTGGCGGCTGTCGATGTCGTTCTCGAACAGCCACGGGAACCCCGGCATGTTCGACTCCGGGACCACATCGCGCGGGTTCAGCAGGTGCGCGCGGTGCCAGTCGTCGCTGTAGCGCCCGCCGACGCGCGCCAGGTCCGGGCCGGTGCGCTTCGAGCCCCACAGGAACGGGTGGTCGTAGACGAACTCGCCGGCCACCGAATAATGGCCGTAGCGCTCGGTCTCGGCGCGCAGCGGCCGGATCATCTGCGAATGGCAGACGTTGCAGCCTTCGCGGATGTAGATGTCACGGCCCTCGAGCTGCAGCGCCGTCAGCGGCTTCAGCCCGGCCACCGGCTCGGTGGTTTCCTTCTGGAAGAACAGCGGAACGATCTCGACCAGTCCGCCGAAGCTGATCGCCACGACGATCAGCACGATCATCAGGCCGATGTTCTTCTCGATCTTCTCGTGCTGCATGGTGCGCTCTCCTCAGGCGGGCTGGACACGGGGCTCGGCGGCCGGGGCGGCGCCGGGGGAAACCGTCTTCCAGGTGTTCCATGCCATCACCACCATGCCGAGGAAGAACATGGCGCCGCCGATCAGGCGCACGATGTAGCCCGGATAGCTGGCCGCGACGGATTCGGCGAAACTGTAGGTCAGCGTGCCGTCGTCGTTGTAGGCGCGCCACATCAGGCCCTGCATGATGCCGTTGACCCACAGCGAGGCGATGTAGAGCACGGTGCCGATCGTCGCCAGCCAGAAGTGCGTGTTGATCAGTCCCACGCTGTGCATCTCCTTGCGGCCCCACAGCGGCGGGATCAGGTGGTAGATCGCGCCGATCGTGACCATCGCGACCCAGCCCAGCGCGCCGGAATGCACGTGTCCGATCGTCCAGTCCGTGTAGTGCGACAGCGCGTTGACGGTCTTGATCGACATCATCGGGCCTTCGAAGGTCGACATCGCGTAGAACGACAGCGATACGATCAGGAAGCGCAGCGTCGGGTCGGTCCGCAGCTTGTGCCAGGCGCCCGACAGCGTCATCAGACCGTTGATCATGCCGCCCCAGCTCGGCGCGAGCAGGATCAGCGACATCACCATGCCGAGGCTCTGCGCCCAGTCGGGCAGGGCGGTGTAGTGCAGGTGGTGGGGGCCGGCCCACATGTAGATCGCGATCAGCGCCCAGAAGTGCACGATCGAGAGCCGGTACGAGTAGATCGGCCGCTCGGCCTGCTTCGGCACGAAGTAGTACATGATCCCGAGGAAGCCGGCGGTAAGGAAGAATCCCACCGCGTTGTGCCCGTACCACCATTGCACCATCGCGTCGATGGTTCCCGCGTAGATCGAGTACGACTTGGTGAGGCTGACCGGGATCGCGAGGCTGTTGATCACGTGCAGCACCGCGATCGTGATGATGTAGGC
Organism: Pseudomonadota bacterium; assembly: GCA_963204845.1. GTDB lineage: Bacteria > Pseudomonadota > Gammaproteobacteria > Pseudomonadales > UBA5518 > UBA5518. Next base: position 15,510 of record CAUJIL010000186.1, read on the forward strand.
GCCGAAGAACCAGTTCGCGACGTAGATGTGCGAGGTCTTGCGGCGTGCGATGGTGCCGAAGTAGACGATCGCGTAGGCGACCCAGACGACCGTGATCAGCACATCGATCGGCCACTCGAGTTCGGCGTACTCCTTCGAGGACGTGTAACCGAGCGGAAGCGTGATCGCGGCCAGCACGATCACGAGTTGCCAGCCCCAGAACACGAAGCTCGCGAGGCGGTCCGAGACCAGACGCGCCTGGCACGTGCGTTGCACCACGTAGAAGGAGGTCGCGAACAGCGCCGAGCCGCCGAACGCGAAGATCACCGCGTTGGTGTGCAGGGGGCGCAGGCGGCCGAAGTGCAGCCACTGCGAGTCGAAGTTCAGTTCGGGGAACGCGAGCTGGGCGGCGATCACGACGCCGACCAGCATGCCGACGATCCCCCACACCACGGTCATGATGGTGAATTGCCGGACCACCTTGTAGTTGTAGACCGGATGTTCGGCGGCTGCTGGATGAGTCATTGCGATTTCCGTGGATGACGATGACGCGGGAAGCCCGGCTGCGCGCCTGCGCGCACACCGCTGGCACGACGCCTGGATCGCGTCGCGTTCATGAACCCCCCCTGACGACGCGATTCTAGCAAGATTATTCGACGCGTTGTGCAGTGGTGGCAGCTACTGTCACGACTCACGACTCACGACCCAGCGCAGCGAGTTGCGCGAGCAGCGTGTCGCGGGCCGCCGTGATCTCGGCGAGCCGTGCGCGTTCGCGCTCGACGACCGCGGGCGGCGCCTTCGCCGTGAAGCCCTCGTTGCCGAGGCGCCCCGCCAGCCGCTCGATCTCCTGCGCGAGCTTGGCGGACTCGCGACCGAGACGCTCGCGTTCGGCGGCCACGTCGATCAGCCCGGCCAGCGGCACCAGCAGTTCGAGCTGGCCGACCACCTGCGTGGCCGCCGGCGGCGCCTCGACGCCGGCGATCGCCTCGCTGCTCGCGAGCCGGGCCAGCGCGTGCAGCAGCGTACGGTGTTCCCGGAGGCGACGGTGGTCCTCGGGAGTGCCGTTACGCGCCAGCAACGCGAGCGGTTTGCCGGGCGCGATGCCCAGTTCGCCGCGGATGTTGCGCACCGCCACGATCACCTGCTGCAGCCAGGCGATGTCGGCGGTCGCCGCCTCGTCGATGCGCCCGGTGTCGGCGACCGGATAGGGGGCAAGCATCACGGTCGCGCCGGCGCGCCCCGCGAGCGGCGCCACGCGCTGCCAGATTTCCTCGGTGACGAACGGCACGAAGGGGTGCGCGAGGCGCAGCACCGTTTCCAGCACCTCGAGCAGGGTGCGCCGCGCCACCCGCGCGCCGGCAGCGTCGCCGCCGGCGCCGAGCACCGGCTTGACGAGTTCGAGGTACCAGTCGCAGTAGTCGTTCCACGTGAACTCGTAGATCGCCTGCACGGCGAGATCGAAGCGGAAGCCCGCCAGCGCGCGCTCCACGTCGGCGATCGTCTGCTGCAGCCGTGAGACGATCCAGCGGTCGGGCAGCGAGGGCGCGACGGCGGAGTTGTCGGGGTGCGCGCAGTCCTTGCCCTCGGTGTGCATCAGCACGAAGCGCGCCGCGTTCCACAGCTTGTTGCAGAAGTTGCGGTAACCCTCGAGCCGCCCCATGTCGAACTTGATGTCGCGCCCGGTCGAGGCGAGCGCGCACAGCGTGAAGCGCAGCGCGTCGGTGCCGTGGGCGCTGATTCCCTGCGGGTACTCGCGGCGCGTGGCGGCGGCGATCTTTTGCGCGAGTTGCGGCTGCATCATCCCGGCGGTGCGTTTGGCCACCAGTTCCTCGACACCGATGCCGTCGATCAGGTCGAGCGGGTCGATCACGTTACCCTTCGACTTCGACATTTTCTGGCCGTGCTCGTCATGGATCAGTCCGGTCACGTAGACCTTGCGGAACGGCACTTCGCCGGTGAATTTCAGCGTCATCATCACCATCCGCGCGACCCAGAAGAAGATGATGTCGAAGCCGGTGACCAGCACGTCGGTCGGGTGGAAGGTGCGCAGTTCCCCGGTGTCGTGCGGCCAGCCCAGCGTGGAGAACGTCCACAGCGCCGAGGAGAACCAGGTGTCGAGCACGTCGGCATCCTGCGCGAGCGGCAGTTCGCCGAGCGCGTGGCGCGCGCGCACCTCGGCTTCGCTGCGGCCCACGTACACGTTGCCGGCGGCGTCGTACCAGGCCGGGATCTGGTGTCCCCACCACAGCTGGCGCGAGATGCACCAGTCCTGGATGTCGCGCATCCACGCGAAGTAGGTGTTCTCCCACTGCTTCGGCACGAACTCGATGCGTCCTTCCTCGACCGCGCGCAGCGCGGGCTTCGCGAGCGAACGGGTCGCGACGAACCACTGGTCGGTCAGGTACGGCTCGATCACCACGCCGCTGCGGTCCCCGCGCGGCACCTTGAGGCGGTGCTTCTCGGTCCTGGCGAGCAACCCGCGCGCCTCCAGGTCCGCGACGATGCGCGCGCGCGCGGCGAAGCGCTCGAGGCCGCGGTACGGCGGCGGCGCGTTGTCGTTCAGCACCGCGTCGATGGTGAACAGGTTGATCGGCTCGAGTCCGTGGCGCCTACCGACCTCATAGTCGTTGAAATCGTGCGCCGGCGTGATCTTCACGCAACCGGTGCCGAAGGCCGGATCGACGTAGTCGTCGGCGATCACCGGTATCGTGCGCTCCGCGAGCGGCAGCAGCACGCTGCGCCCGACCAGATGGCGGTAGCGTTGGTCTTGCGGGTGCACCGCGACCGCGACGTCGCCGAGCATCGTTTCGGGGCGCGTGGTGGCGACCACCAGTTCACCGCTGCCGTCGGCAAGCGGGTAGCGCAGGTGCCACAGGTGGCCGTCTTCCTCTTCCTGGACCACCTCGAGGTCGGAGATCGCTGTGTGCAGCCTGGGATCCCAGTTCACGAGGCGCTTGCCGCGATAGATCAGGCCTTCCTCGTACAGCCGCACGAACACCTCGCGCACCGCCTCCGAGAGATCCGGGTCCATCGTGAAGCGCTCGCGCGTCCAGTCCACCGAGTTGCCGAGCCGGCGCTGCTGGCGCGTGATGGTGCCGCCGGAGTGTTCCTTCCATTCCCAGACCCGGCGCGTGAACTCCTCCCGCCCCAGCGTCAGGCGGTCGGTGCCCTCGGCGCTCAGCAGGCGCTCGACGACCATCTGCGTCGCGATGCCGGCATGGTCGGTGCCGCCCTGCCACAGCGTGTTGTGGCCGCGCATGCGGTGGTAGCGGATCAGCGCGTCCATGATCGTCTGCTGGAACGCGTGTCCCATGTGCAGGCTGCCGGTGACGTTGGGCGGGGGAATCACGATGCAGTACGGTGTGCTGGTGCCGCGCGGGCGGAAATAGCCGCGGCGTTCCCATTCCTCGTACCAGCGGCTTTCGATCTGCTCCGGGCTGTAGGTCTTGTCCATGATCTCGGTTCGTGGTTCGCGGCGGCCTGGGGAATGGGCGGAAAGTGACAGATCTCAGCTCTGCGCGGCGTCGGGTGACGATGTGTTGCCGCGCGCGGCGAGCGCGCGCTCGAGCAGCCGGGCGCGCAGTTCGGCCGCCAGCACCGGAAGCCATTCGGCCACCAGTTCGTCGACCAGCGCCGCCGCGGCGTCCTGCACCGGTGGCCGCGCGGCGGCCGGCGCAGCGTCGCCGGGCAGCCCGGCCGGCGCGTCCGCTGCCGCTATGGCGCCGGTCTCGACCACGTCGCTCAGGACCGGGATGCGCGGATCCTCGCCGGGCGCGACTTCCTGCCACGCGCGCTCGAGCGTGGCGCTCAGGGAGTCGAGTTCCTCGATCAGCTCGCGCCGGGTGGCGCCCGGGTCAGACGTCATCGGGTGCTCCCCCGCGCAGATGCTGCAGATCGTGGTGCGCCAGCGGGTAGCCGCGCTCCTTGTAGAAACGCCAGCGTTCGCGGCTGGCAGCCCGCAGCGCGGGCTCGTCGAGCACGATTTCGGCCACACGCTCGAAGCGCCCGAACAGCGGCGGCACGGTCGGCGTCAGGTTGATCAGCACGTCATGGTGGCCGGAGAGCTCCTCGCCCCAGCCGATCAGCACCGGCGCCGGCTCGTCGCCGGGGGCGTCGATGCGCCGGTGCGGCACGAAGGCGGTGTCGCGGAACGACCACAGCAGCGCGTCGATCGCGGCGGCCTCCTCGGCGTCGCTGGCGTGCACGTGCACCTGGCGTCCGTCGCGGAACGCCTTCTCGACAAGCCGGCACGCGAAGCTCAGCTTGCCGTGCGGTTCGGCGATCGGCAGCAGGTAGAAGTCGACCCGCGTCACCCGGCGGAGCCCGCGCGTGGCTTCTTCGCCGACCCGGCACGCCCGAGCAGGTAGCGCGCGAGCAGCGCCACCGGGCGTCCGGTGGCGCCCTTCGCGGCACCCTGTTCCCAGGCGGTGCCCGCGATGTCCAGGTGCGCCCAGCGCTGCTCGCGCGTGAAGCGGGCGAGAAAACACGCCGCGGTCACGCTGCCGGCGGCGGGGCCGCCGACGTTCGCCACGTCGGCGAAGTTGCTCTTCAGTTGCTCCTGGTAGTCCTCCCACAACGGCATGCGCCAGGCGCGGTCGTGCGTGGCCTCGCCGGCCGCGAGCAGCTGCGCGGCGAGTTCCTCGTCGTTGGCGAACAGTCCGCTGGCGTGCTTGCCGAGCGCGACCACGCAGGCGCCGGTCAGGGTCGCGATGTCGATCAGCGATGCCGGCTTGAAGCGCTGCGCGTAGTTCAGTGCATCGCAGAGGATCAGGCGCCCTTCGGCATCGGTGTTCAGGACCTCGATCGTCGTTCCGGCCATGCTCCTGATCACGTCGCCGGGGCGCGTGGCGGTGCCGCTCGGCAGGTTCTCGCAGGCCGCCACGATGCCGACCACGTTGAGTCGGGGCTGCAGCCGTGCGATCGCCTCGAGCGTGCCGAGCACGCTGGCCGCGCCGCACATGTCGAACTTCATCTCGTCCATCGCGGCGCCCGGCTTCAGGCTGATGCCGCCGGAATCGAAGGTGATGCCCTTGCCGACCAGCACGTGCGGGCGCTCACCGTGGGCGGCGCCCCGGTACTCGAGCACGATCAGCTTCGCCGGCTCGCGGGTTCCCGCGGTCACCGACAGCAGTGCACCCATGCCGAGCTCTTTCATTTTCTTTTCGTCGAGCACGCGGCAGTGCAGCTTCGCGTGCCGGCCGGCGAGTGTGCGGGCCTGCCCGGCGAGGTAGCCCGGGGTGCAGATGTTCGCTGGCAGGTTGCCCAGCTCGCGCGCCAGGGTGATGCCGTCGGCGATGCCCTGGGCGATGCG
>CAUJIL010000187.1 GCA_963204845.1 Pseudomonadota bacterium
GCAGGACCTCGCGTATCTGGCCGAGCACCAGGACGAGACACGCGTCGGCGACGCGCTCGCGTTCTCGGTGGCGGGGCCGGACGACGCCGAGGTCTGCGTGCTGGTGGTGCAGTGCCGCGAGACCAACACGATGCGCCGCGCGGCGCTGATCGAGCGCCTCACGCGCCTGGTGCGCGTCGAGATGGGCATCGACTGCTACGTCGAGCTGGTTCCACCGCACACGCTGCCGCGCACGTCCTCGGGCAAGCTGTCGCGCTCCAAGGCGCGCCAGAACTTCATCGACACGCACGACCGCAACGAGGTCGCCGCGGTGGCCGCCGGCACGCAACTGCGCCAGGCCTCGGCCTGAGCCATCACCCGCGTCGGCGCGATCCGATGCTGGTCGCGGTCACCGGCGCCACCGGCTTCATCGGCCGCCGCGTCTGTTCCCTCCTGCGCTCCTCCGGATACAGCCTGCGCGTGCTCGCACGCGATCCGGCCGCCGCCCGGTGCGCAACCGACCCGCCGACCGCGATCGTGGCCGGCGACCTCGCGTCAACGCGGGCGCTGCGCGAACTGGTCACCGCGGCGGACGCCGTGATCCACATCGCGGGCGCCGTACGCGGCGTCACGCGCGCGGACTTCGACGCGGTGAACGTCGACGGCACCGCGCGGCTGCTCTCGGCGATGGACGCGGCGGCACCCGCCGCGCCGCTGCTGCACTTCTCCTCGCTCGCGGCACGCGAACCGCAGCTGTCGCACTACGCCGCGAGCAAGCGTGCCGCCGAACGCCTGCTCGCCGAGCGCCGCGGCGAACGCGCGATCACCGTGCTGCGACCACCCGCGGTGTACGGGCCCGGTGATCGCGAGATGCTGCCGGTGTTCCGCTTCATGGCGCGCACCGGGCTGGCGCCCTGCGCCGGTCGCGCGTCGGACCGGCTCTCGCTGCTGTTCGTGGACGATCTCGCGCAGGCCGCGAACCGCTGGTGCACGATGCCAGCGACCGGTTTTTCGACGTGGAGCCTGCACGACGGCCATGACGGCGGCTACGACTGGGCTGCGCTCTGCGCGATCACCGCCAACGTCTGCGGGCGCACGGTGCGGGTGTGGGAGATCCCGCGCCGGCCGCTCGATCTGATCGCGCGCGCCAATGCCGGGCTCGCCGCGTGGACCGGCCGCGCACCGATGCTGACCCCGTACAAGCTGCGCGAGCTGCGCCACCCGGACTGGAGCTGTGACAACCGCGCCATCGCCGCCGCGCTGGGCTGGGAACCGCGCGTGCGGCTCGCCGAGGGCTTGCGCGCGACGCCCGGCTGGTGCGCTCGCGCCGGCGCCGCCTAGTGCGCGCGCACGCTCTCCTGGCGCCACTGGAGCACGTTCATCTCGATGAACACGAACGCCAGCAGCCACAGCAGTGCGTCCCAGAAATCGAGCAGATCACCGCCCCACGCCCACAACACCACGGCCAGCAGCAGCACCGCGTAGAGCAGCAGCTTGCACGCGCCGCTGGTCCACCACAGCGTGCCACGCAACGCGCCGCGCAACTGCAGCCGCACATCGACCTCGAGCACCAGCACGACCAGGATCCAGGCCGCCGCGTTGACCGCGTCCAGCAGCGCAAACCAGCGCGCCTCGGCGAGGACCGCCAGCGAGGCCACCACCTGCCCTTCGTGCAGCCGGAACACCTCCTCGCCGGCCAGCGTGGCACAGCTCTGCGCATCGAGCGCACTGAACTCGTCGAGCGCATCGAGACGGAACCAGCCCTCACCGGCGAGCGAGCAGACCTCGAGCGTCAGCCGCTCGGCATCGAGGTAGCCCAGGTACTTGCCGGCATAGCCCGCCAGCGAATTCAGGATCACGAGCGCGCACAGTGCCCGCACTCCGTGCAGCGTCCACTTCACGCGCGGATGCCTCAGCGTCGTATCAGGCAGCACCGAGGTCTCGAGTTCGAACAGGGCGAGCAGCACCACCCACGCGAAGGTGTCGATGGTCTGCGCGAATACCTCGATCAGCCGCGCCCACGGCGCCGCTGCATCGAGCATCACCACGGCGGCCTGCCAGTCCTCGCGGAAGAACAGCCAGACGTTCAGCGCCAGCGCGCCATAGACCCCATACTTGAACACGGTGAACGTGTGGTGAGGGTGCAGCAGTTTGTGGATCATCGCTACCTGTGCCCGGCCGCGGCGGCTCCCATTGTCCACAGCGCACGGGTGCTGGCACAAGTGCGGCGGCCGCACCGCACGCGTCGACCGCGCCGGGCCTCATCGTCCCGCCTCCGACGACACGGTTTGTCGGTTTTCTTTACAGGTCGACCCGTCGGGACGTCGATCCCGTTCGAAAACCGTCTGATTCCATGACGCTTTTGCAGCGCGGTACATCTTTTGCTTTAATGCATTCATAGCGACGCAGGCGTCAAGATCGTGATGAACTACTGCCGGGCAGGCGAAACATCCCCGTTCCATTTCCGCTCGGATCGCTTCTGCCAGATCAACGGCCAGTGGTATTTCGTGACCCGCGAGAAAACCCAGGAAGGTCCGTTCCCGAACCGGCTCGAAGCGAACATGGGCGCGGAGCGCTACGTCGCGCGCATGCGCGCGCAGGCTCCGTCGCATCGTCCATCCTGAGTCGGCGCACCGCCGGCAGCCGCCGCGGCAGACCCGGCACGACCCGATGGCTTCCGACCCCACCAGCCTCGACAGTGACCGCTACCGGCAGCGCAAGTCCCGTTTCGGCCGCAACCTGACCGTCTATGGGCGCAAGGCCGTGCTCGAGGCGCTGCAGTGCGCCGGGGTGCGCTGCGAACGCCTGCACCTCGCGCGCAGCAACCGCCCGGCCGCGATCCTCGACGAGATCGTGGCGCTCGCCAGCGCCCAGGGTGCGGAGATCCGCCACCACGGTCGCGAGGAACTCGCACGCATCTCGCGCCACGCGCGCGAGGACCAGGGTGTGGCCGCCGACCTGCACTTGCCCGGCTACCGCCAGCTCGCCGACCTGCTGCCGCTCGCGCCCATCCTCGTCGGCGACGGCGCC
>CAUJIL010000188.1 GCA_963204845.1 Pseudomonadota bacterium
ATCGGCGGCAACATCGCGACCAACGCCGGCGGCAACCAGGTGATCCGCTACGGCATGATGCGCGAACAGGTGCTGGGGCTCGAGGTCGTGCTGGCCGACGGCACGGTGCTGTCGACGCTGAACGGCGTGCTGAAGAACAACACCGGCTACGACCTGAAGCAGCTGTTCATCGGCAGCGAGGGCACGCTCGGCGTGGTCACGCGCGCCGTGCTGCGGCTGCGGCCACTGATGCCCGCGCGCAACACCGCGCTGGTCGCCTCGAATTCCCTGGCGCAGGTGATCGCGCTGCTGTCGTTCATCGAGCGCGAACTCGGCGGGCGCATGAGCGCTTTCGAGGTGATGTGGAACAGCTTTTACCGGATCGCCTGCCGCGGGCCGCACCTAGGCGCACCGCCGATCGCCGACGGGCATCCGTTCTACGTGCTGATCGAATCGACCGGCAGCGAGCCCGCCGCCGAGGCCGAGCAGTTCCTCGCGGCGCTGGGCCGCGCCAGCGAACAGGGATTGGTCGACGAGGCGGTGCTCGCGCAGAACGAGCGCGAGCGCGCGGCGTTCTGGGCGATCCGCGACAACATCGCCGGACTGATCGAACTGCTGCCGGTCGCGATCTTCGACATCAGCGTGCCGGTGACCGCGATGGAAGCCTACCTCGAACACACCGGCGAGCGGCTGCGCGCGCTGCTCGGGGAGCTACGGTGGGTGGTCTTCGGCCACCTCGGCGACAGCAACCTGCATGTGGCGGTCCGCATCGGCCGCGAGGAGCCGGCGCTGCGTCACCAGGTCGAGGACATCGTCTACGGCGAACTTGCCGCGGTCGGCGGTTCGGTGTCGGCCGAGCACGGTATCGGGCTCGACAAGCGGGACTTCCTGCACTACTCGCGCTCGGAACCGGAAATCGCGCTGATGCGCACGCTGAAGTGCGCGCTGGACCCGCGCAACATCCTGAATCCCGGGAAGATTTTCAGTTCCTGACGAATTCGTCGGCGGGTTCGGCGGCACCCGTTGCCGGGGTTTCGACGGCCACGGTCTGGCGTCGCGTCCCGCGGCGACGTTCGCCGCCACCGGCGGGCGGCGGCGTCACGGGGGTCTTGCGTTCATCGAGAGCCCGCTCGATCCGCTCGACCATCTCGCGCGTGAGTCTGACCTTTCGCATCGTCGCCCTTCGTTTGTCGGGGCGCGCGGTGCCGGCCTGCGGGGCCGGCAGCGTGCGATCCGAGCTTCGATGACGGTTCGGTGACCGCCGGGTTACGGCTGAAGGATAGACGGCGAACGGGGATTTATCGAATCGGCGGCCAGGCGGATCAGGACGCGCCAGCGGTGCGCCGCGCCGCGCGTTCCTGCTCCACGATGAAATCCACGACCTTCAGCATCTCGGCCGTCGATCCCGCGGTGCGGCCCGAGACGCGGAACTTGCCCGCGACGACCAGTTCCGGGGTGCCGGTGATGCCGTAGCCGCGCGCGCGCGCATCGGCCTGCTTGACCGCGCTCTCGACCCCGAAGGCCGTGAACGCCTTGCGGAACTGGTCTTCCTGCACGCCGTGCTCGGCGAAGAACTGCGCGAGCGCGTCGATGTCGTCGAGCTTGCGGCGCGCGCCGCCCTCGCCGTTCAGTGCCGCGAACAGCGGTCCGTGCACACGCTCGAGCACGCCGAGCGCCTGCGCGGCGAAGAAAGCCTGCGCGTGCACCGCCATTGTCTGGTTCCACATGGCCGGCGAACGCCGGAAATCGACGTCCGCGGGGAGGGTCTTCTTCCAACTGCCGATCAGCGGCTCGAGATGGAAGCAATGGATGCAGCCATACCAGAACACCTCGACGACCTCGATCTTCTGCGGATCGGCGGTGGGCATCGCCTGCGGCAGGCGCACGTAGTGCTGGCCCTCGAGGTAGCGGGGAGCGGGAGTATCGGCCGCGAAGGCCACGGGAAGGCACACCAGCAGTGCGAAAACGGCAAACCAACGCTTCATGCGTCCTGTCTCCTTCAAGGTGGCGGGAATGGGGCCCGGCCCGACATGGGACACTGCACGAGCGGATTCGTTTCGGAAACCCGGAGCCCGGCGCCGTCAAACGGGATTTTTACCCGTCCGCGGCGCCGTGTCCCGGTATCAGTGCAGACCCGATGCGTAGCTGGAAACCGCCTCGAGTTCCTTGTCGCTGAGGCGGGCGGCAACATCACGCATGATGCGCGTGTCACCGTCGTTGGTGCGCTCGTCGTTGCGGAACGCGCGCAGCGCCGTGGCGATGTAGTCCGCGTGCTGCCCGCTGAGCGCCGGGTACTTCGCCGGGCCGTTGCCGGCACCGGTCGGCGAATGGCAGGCGGCGCAGGCGGCGATGCCCTTCTCGCGCACCCCGGCACGCCAGACGCGCTCGCCGAGCTCGACCAGCGCTTCCTTCGTCGCACCCCGCGTCGGCGTCTGCGACGCGAAGTACGCCGCGATGTCCGCCAGATCCTGATCGCTCATCGCATCGAGCTGACCGGCCATCGTCGGCACCGGCCGCGCACCGCTCTTGATGTCCTGCATCTGCTTCAGCAGATAACCGGCATGCTGACCGGCGAGCTTCGGAAAGCTCGGCACCAGACTGTTGCCGTCGGCGCCGTGACAGGCGCCGCAGGCGACGGTCTTGCCCTTGCCCGCCTCCGCATCGCCCGCGGCGAACACATTGCCCGCCAGCGCGCACGCGGCAACCACCATTGCGATTCTCTTGATCACGATCTCGGATCCTTTGCTGTCGTCGGGGGCGCGACCAAGGCGTCTCAGGACGCCGGCTTGACCATGAACTCGATCAGCGCCTTGAACTCGCCGTCGGTGCAGTCGTTGCACATGCCCTTCGGCGGCATCGCGTTCAGACCGGTCTTCGCGCTCTGCACCAGGCCGTCGATGCCCTTGGCGTCCACGCGGGGCTGCCATGCGGCCGCGTCACCCGTCTTCGGCGCACCGGCCACGGCCTGTGCGTGGCACATCGTGCACGACTTCGGGTACAGCTCTTCGACGCTGCGGTCCGCGTAAGCAAACGAAGATGCCAGGACCAGAGCAGCCACCGCGAATTTCTTCATCATCGACTCCTGCGCTACAGGTTTGAGGGTTGCCGTCGTTCCGGTCCGGAGGCTCGAAAGGGCCGTGCTAGACTGCCCGGAACCGGAGGCGCGCGCAGTATAGCAAAGCGGGTTTCCAACATGAAACGTGAGGAATAGGCTTTTGTCGGCTCCTGCGGATGCCCCCGATTACCGGCGCGCCAGCTTCGTCCTGAGCGTCGCGCGACTCGCCCAATGCCCCCCCGACGAGGGCATCGAAGTGGCGTTCGCCGGCCGCTCGAATGCGGGCAAGTCGAGCGCGATCAACCCGATCTGCGGCCAGGGCA
>CAUJIL010000189.1 GCA_963204845.1 Pseudomonadota bacterium
CGCCGTGCACGCGCGGGTGCAGCGTCTTCACGCGTCCGTCCATCATCTCGGGGAAACCGGTGTAGTCCGACACCTCGCGCACCGCGATGCCGGCGTCGGCCAGCAGCCGCTGGGTGCCGCCGGTGGACAGGATCTCGACGCCGAGCGCGGCGAGTTCGCGTGCGAACTCGACCACGCCGGTCTTGTCCGAGACGCTGATCAGGGCGCGGCGGACCGCGACGGTAGCGCAAGCATTGTTCATGGGCAGGGATCCGATCGGGGTGATGGTTGGGTTCGCGCGCCGGGCGCGGGTGTTCAGAGCAGGCCGTGGCGCCTGAGCTTCTTGCGCAGCGTGCCGCGGTTCAGTCCGAGCACGCTGGCGGCGAGCGTCTGGTTGTCGCGCGTGTACTCGAGCACGGCCTGCAGCAGCGGCGCCTCGACCTCGGCCAGCACCATCTCGTAGACGCCGCTGACCATCTGGCCGTCGAGCTGCGCGAAGTAGTTGCGCAGTGCGATCTCCACGCAGTGGCGCAGCGAGTGGCCGCCGTCGGCAATCCCCGCGCCACTGGCCTCGGTGGGTTGCGCGCACTGTCCGCACGCGCCGTGCTCGCTCCGGTTCATGCTGCCCTCGCTTCTTTATGGTTGTCCTTGCAGGCCGCGCTGAAGTGCTCGCGCACCGCGGCCAGTTGTCCGCGTGCGCCGTCCAGCTGGTTGAATTCGCGCCGGAATCCGCGTTCGCCGCCGCGGGCCTCCAGGTACCAGCCGACATGCTTGCGCGCGATGCGCACACCGGCCGCCTCGCCGTAGAAGGCGTGCAGCGCCTCCAGGTGCCCGGCCACGATGGCGGTCAGTTCTTCCGCCTGCGGCTCCGATGCCGCAGGGCGTTCGGCCAGCGCGGCGTCGATCGCGCCGCACAGCCACGGACGGCCCTGGGCGGCGCGGCCGACCATCACCGCGGTGGCGCCGGTGTGGGCGAGCACCGCGCGGGCCTGCGCGGGCGTTGCGATGTCACCGTTGGCGATCACCGGTACCGATACCGCGCGCACGATATCGCGGATCGTGTCGTACTCGGCCGCACCCGCGAAGCGGCAGGCGCGCGTGCGCCCGTGCACGCTGAGCAGGCGGATGCCGCAGTCCTCGGCGATGCGCGCGATGCGCACGCCGTTGCGCTCGGCGGGGCTCCAGCCGGTGCGCATCTTCAGCGTGACCGGCACCTCGGGTACGGCGGCCACCACGGCCGCGAGGATCGCGCCGACCAGTCGCTCGTCGCGCAGCAGCGCCGAGCCGGCGGCGCGGCTGCACACCTTCTTCGCCGGGCAGCCCATGTTGATGTCGATGATCGCGGCGCCCAGATCCGCCTGCCGGCGCGCGCCTTCGGCCAGCGTGCGCGGCTCGTTGCCGACGATCTGCACCCAGCACGGCAGGCCGGCATCGGGCTGGCGCAGCCGCAACTGCGTGCGGCGCGTCTGCCACAGCCGGGCGTCGGCGGCCACCATCTCGGCGATCGCGAGCCGCGTGCCGAGCCGTGCACACAGCGCCCGGTACGGCAGGTCGGTCACGCCGACCATCGGCGCCAGCACGACGCGCGTGTCGAAGCGATAGGGTCCGATGCGCAGCACGTGACGCCTCTCTGGACGGTGGATACCGGGAAATCCCGCAGGGGGGCGAAATGATACCGGGGGGCGGCGGGTGATTAAAGGGTGGCGGTCGTGGTTCTTGCCGCTCCCGGGCACGGATTCGCCCGTGGGCGCCCGACGTCAACGTTGCGCGGTGCGGGTTTTCGAGCGTTCGCTGGGGCGTGTTGCCGGCTCTCCCCGGTAGTGATCCGCATACGTATCCAGGAGACGGCGGATCATCCTCTGGTAGGAGGTGTGATTGCGCTCGGCGGCTTCCTTGAAGAACTCCACGCTTCGCCGGCTCAACGAGATGGTCACTTTTACCCCTTCCTCGCCGACCACGAGCTGATCCGGCGGTGGAAGGAAATCGCGAACCACCTCTGCCCGGACCGGTTCATCCGAGTACTTGATTTTCCCGTTCATAGATACGCTTGCCCTTGCGCCAGTAACCGGCGCCGATGATGCGAATCACCCGGCTTCGATAGGTGAACCGCACCGTAAGTATTCCGTCGCCCACCGCCCCGAAGCAGTAGAAGCGTTCTTCCTTTCCGCTGTGTGCAAGGTCGCGGGCAATCACACGCTTCGTATCGAGGAATGCCTGCTGCGCAAGGTGAAAACCCACGCCGTGCTTGCGCTGGTTCTCCGCATCCTTGTCGGGATCCCATTCGAAGCAGGCAGTCATGGGGGAACACTAGCACTGATATGGGCTGATTGCCATACGTTTGTCTGTACGAGGCGAACGTATAGCGCTCAGCGCGCGCCCGGCGGCGCCAGGATGTCCATGCGGTAGCCGGAGGCGTGTTCCCCGGGGTCGCGCAGTTCGAGGTGCACCGCGACCGCCGGGCCGGCCGGCATCGGCTCGCGCGGCGCTTCTGCAAGGTAGTCGGCGGCGCCGAACACGCGGCCCGCGACGGTGCGTCCGCGCGCGTCCTGGAAGCTGATCGCAAGCCCCGGCCACGGCTGCGGGTACGCGCCGCGGTTGCTGATCAGCGCATCGAGCAGCAGCACGCCGTCACGCCCGGGTGCGGGGCGGATCACCAGTGCGTCGCTGCGGATCGCCTGCGGCGCCGGCGGGCGCGGCAACTCGCAACCGAGAGGCGCGCAGGCGCGCTCCAGCCACGGGCGCAGCGTGCGGTCCTGCAGCAGGTGATCGCGTTCGTGCCACCCGTACTGCACCGCCAGCGCGAGCGCCGCGAACACGCAGCCCAACGCCCAGCCGGTGCTCCGTGTGCGCGCCGGCCGCGGGGTCGCGTCGATCTCGATCGGGGGCGGCGTGAAGGCCGGGACAGGCACGGGCTCCCCTTGCGGTGCCGCGTACGCCGAGGCTCGCGCGGTGCCTTCGATCGGTGGCTCCGCCTCATTGCCGGCACCGGTATCCGCCTGGAGGCCGGTGGCCTGCAGTGCGTTGTCCTCGGTGGGTTCGGTCGCTTCGCCCGCTTCGTCCGTGTGCTCCCCTGCGGCCAGCAGTTCGTGAACGTAGCTTTCCTCGATGCCGCTGCCGGCCGGGGGCTGTTCATCGGGCTGCCAGCCCGGCGCCGGCTCGTCGTCGATCAGGTACAGCTCGGCGCGGAACACGCGCGCGCAGACGCCGCAGCGCACCAGCCCCTCGGCCGCAGCGCGCTGCGCGGCGCTGACACGAAACGTGGTCTGGCAACCCGGGCAGCGCGCAATCATCGCCGTCATGGCGCCGCGCTCCGCGTGCGACGCAACTCGATGCGGCACCAGGTGTCGCGCTCCACGGTGGCCACGTGCGCGAACCACGGCGCCCACGCGGCGCACACGGCTGCGGCCTGCTCGCGCAGCACGCCCGACAGCACTGCGAGTCCGTCGGGGCGCACCCGTTGCGCGAGTCGTGGCGCGAGCTCGACCAGTGGCCCGGCCAGGATGTTCGCGAGCAGCAGGTCCACGGGTTCACGACCGTCGAGCAGCGACGGCGGTCCGACGTCGAGCGCCTCGACGCCGAGCCCGTTGCGCTCGGCGTTGTCGCGCGTGGCGAGCAGTGCCTGCGGGTCGATGTCGACCGCCGCGACGTGCGCCGCGCCGAGCACCAGCGCGGCGATCGCGAGGATCCCGGAGCCGCAGCCGTAGTCGATCACGGTTGCGCCCGCGCTCGGGTGCGTGGCCAGCCATTCGAGGCACAGCGCGGTGGTCGGATGGGTGCCGGTGCCGAAGGCGAGCCCCGGGTCGAGGTGCACTACGGTGGCGGCGGGGTCGGGGACGCTCATGCCGCCGGGGCAGACCCAGAAGTGGTCCCCGAAGCGCAGCGGCTCGAAATGCTGCAGCCACTCGCGTTCCCACGCGCGGTCTTCCAGGTGTTCCCACGGCAGCGCATGCGCGGCCGCGCCCAGCGTGGCGGCCAGCGCCGCGGCGACGTGCTCGCGCCCGGTGTCGTCCTCGAACAGCGCGGTCAGGTCCACTTCGGGCCACAGCGGCGTCTCGCCCACGCCGGGCTCGAGGATCGGTACGTCGCGGTGGTCGCCCAGCGTCACCGCCAGCGCACCGGCCGCGAGCAGCGCGTCCTCGAGCGCCTCGACACGATCGGCGGTGGCGGTCAGGCGCAGTTGCAGCCAGCCCACGGTGTGCTCAGGTCTGAAGTTTCTTTTCGAGGTAGTGGATGTTCACGCCCCCGCGCAGGAAGGCTTCGTCGCGCACCAGCTGCTGGTGCAGCGGAATGTTCGTGCGGATGCCGTCGACGACGATCTCGTCGAGTGCGTTGCGCATGCGAGCCAGCGCGGCGTGGCGGTCGTCGGCCCAGGTGATCACCTTGCCGATCAGCGAATCGTAGTACGGCGGCACCGTGTAGCCGCTGTAGAGGTGCGAGTCCACGCGCACGCCGTTGCCGCCCGGCGCGTGAAAGCGGTTCACCTTGCCGGGGCAGGGCGCGAAGGTCCGCGGATCCTCGGCGTTGATGCGGCATTCGAAGGCGTGGCCGCGGAAATGCACGTCCTCCTGGCGTATCGACAGCGGCTGGCCGCTGGCGATCAGCAGTTGCTCGCGCACGATGTCGATGCCGGTGATCGCCTCGGTCACCGGGTGCTCGACCTGCACGCGGGTGTTCATCTCGATGAAGAAGAACTGGCCGTTCTCGTACAGGAACTCGAAGGTGCCCGCACCGCGGTAGCCGATCTGCCGGCACGCGTGCACGCAACTCTCGGCGACCGCGCGCTTGATGGCGTCCGGGATGCCCGGCGCCGGCGCTTCTTCCAGCACCTTCTGGTGGCGGCGCTGCAGCGAGCAGTCGCGGTCCCCGAGGTGGATCGCGTTGCCCTGTCCGTCGCACAGCACCTGGATCTCCACGTGGCGCGGGTTCTCGAGGAATTTCTCGAGGTAGACGGTGCCGTCGCCGAAGGCGGCCTGCGCCTCGTTGCGGGTCACGAACACCGAGTTCAGCAGCGCCGCCTCGCTGTGCACCACGCGCATGCCGCGGCCGCCGCCGCCGGCGGCGGCCTTGATGATCACCGGATAGCCGACCGCGCGCGCCATCGCGAGGATCTCGTCGCTGTCCTCGGGCAGTGGGCCGTCGGAGCCGGGTACCGTGGGTACGCCGGCGGCCTTCATGGCGTCCTTGGCGCGCACCTTGTCGCCCATCAGGCGGATCACGTCGGGCGTCGGGCCAATGAACACGAAGCCGCTCTTCTCTACCTGCTCGGCGAAGTTCGCGTTCTCGGCCAGGAAGCCGTAGCCGGGGTGGATCGCGACGGCATCGGTGATCTCGGCGGCGCTGATGATCGACGGCACGTTCAGGTAGCTCTGTGCCGAGGGGTTCGGGCCGATGCATACCGCCTCGTCGGCGAGACGCACGTGCATCAGGTCGCGGTCGACCTGCGAGTGCACGGCGACGGTGCGGATGCCGAGTTCGCGGCAGGCGCGCAGGATGCGCAGCGCGATCTCGCCGCGGTTCGCAATGACGACTTTCTCGAGCATGGGCGGGAATCCTGTGCGCGACGGTTGCGGTGCTTCAGACGATGCTCACCAGCGGCTGGTCGAACTCGACCGGCTGGCCGTCCTCCACCAGGATCGCCCCGATCACACCGGACTTGTCGGCCTCGATGTGGTTCATCATCTTCATCGCCTCGACGATGCAGATCACCTCGCCCGCCTTCACGCTCTGCCCGACCTCGACGAACACCTTGGCCCCCGGCGACGGCGAGCGGTAGAAGGTGCCGACCATCGGCGAGCGCACCAGGTGCCCGGCCGGTTCGGTGGGCCCCGCCGCGGGCGCCTGGGCGGCCGGTGCGCTGGCAACCGGTGCGCACGCGGCGGTGGGCGCCGCGTGCGTCATCATCGGTGCACTGTGGTACACGGTGGCACCGTGCCCGCGGCTGATGCGCACCGACTCCTCGCCCTCGCAGATCTCGATCTCGGTGATGTCGGTGCCGTCGAGCAGTTCGATGAGCGTCTTGATCTTGCGGATGTCCATGTGGCGTGTCCCCGGGTGATGTTCAGTCGTTCTGGATGCGTGCGATCGCCGCCTGCAGCGCGAGTTCGTAACCGAGCGGACCCAGTCCGCAGATCACGCCGGCGGCGATGTCGGAAAAGTACGAGTGCCGGCGAAACGGTTCGCGCGCGTGCACATTGGAGAGGTGAACCTCGATGAACGGCACCGCGACCGCGAGCAGCGCGTCGCGCAGCGCGACGCTGGTGTGCGTGAAGCCGCCGGGGTTGAACACGATGCAGCCGATGCCCTCGGAACGCGCGGCATGGATACGCTCGATCAGCTGGTGTTCGGCGTTGCTCTGCAGCGTCTGCAGATGAAGGCCCGCGGCGACCGCGATCGCGGCCAGCCGCTGGTTGATCTGCTCCAGCGTCACCGAGCCGTAGGTCTGGGGTTCGCGGGTGCCGAGCAGGTTCAGGTTGGGGCCGTGGAGTACCAGGATGGTCGGCATGTCGTGTCTCGCTGGCAGGCTTCCAGGCTCGCGGCGTGCGCCGCGGACGGGCCAGCCGGATGGTGCGCGGATTCTGAACGAATTAACCGGGGCCGTCCATAGATCGACACAGTTCGATCACGATGGCGGCAGGATGGAAACAGTTTGCCGTTTCCGACGCGTCCGATCGGGGCGTAGGGGCCCGGTCGTGTTACGCCGGCCCGAGCGCCTCGAGCACGATTGTCGGGGTCAACAGTTGCGGCAATATGCGCGCTTCGGCGCCATCGCCCGGCGGGTAATACAGGTACAGCGGTACGCCGCTGCGCCCGTGCGCCTGCAGTAGCCGCGTGAGCACCGGGTCGCTGTTGGTCCAGTCGCCCTTGAGGTAGACGATGCCCGCGTTCGCAAACGCCTCGCGCACCGCCGCGGAGGACAGCGCGAAGCGCTCGTTGGCGAGGCAGGTGATGCACCAGTCGGCGGTCACGTTGATGAACACCGGCTCGCCGCGTGAGCGCAACTCCTCGAAGCGTTGCGGGCGGTAGGGTTCCCAGCCGTCCTGGGTGGTAACGGCCTGCCCGGCGTCGCGCGCGTCCATGACCGGGGCGGCCAGCACCGCCAGCGCCGCCGCCGCGGCCAGCGCGGCGAGTGCGCGCGGCAGCAGCGCACGGCGTGCGAGCTTCGCGCGCTCCAGACACCACAGCGCGAGCGCCAGCAGCACGCAGCCGCCGGCGATTGCCGCCATTGCATTCACGCCGCTCTGGTTGCCGAGCACCCACAGCAGCCACACCGCCGCCGCGTAGAGCGGAAACGCCAGCACCTGCTTGAAGCCGTCCATCCATGGACCCGGGCGCGGCAGCCGCGCGAGCAGTGCCGGGCTCAGCGTCAGCGCCACGAACGGGGCGGCCATGCCGGCGCCCAGCGCGGCGAACACGGTGAGCGCGCGCGCCGTGTCCTGCGTCATCGCCCAGCCGAGCGCGCTGCCCATGAACGGCGCGGTGCACGGGCTGGCGACCACCGTCGCCAGCACGCCGGTGAAGAACGAGCCCACGTAACCGCTGTTGCGCGTCAGCGCATCGCCGCGGCCCATCAGGCCGGAACCGAGGTTGCTGAGCCCCGACAGCCCCAGTCCCATCGCGACGAACAGGTACACCAGCGCGGCGACGAACGGCGGCGATTGCAGGTGGAAGCCCCAGCCGATAGCCTCGCCGGCGCCGCGCAGCGCGAGCAGCAATGCCGCTATCGTCACGAAACTCGTGACCACGCCAGCGCCGTACAGCCCGCCATGCAGCGCCTTGCCGCCGGGGGCCCCGCCCTTGGCCGCGACCGCCAGTACCTTCAGCGACAGCACCGGGAACACGCAGGGCATCAGGTTCAGGATCATGCCGCCGAGCGCTGCCAGCACGAGCATCCAGAGCAGCCCGCCACCGGCATCCTCCGGTACTGGCGCGGGTGCCGCGCTCGTTGCCGGGCGCCGCGGCGGGGCGGCGATTTCGGCGACGCTGCCCGCCGCGCGATCGATCCGGAAGCGCTGCGTGCGCGGCGGGTAGCACAGGCCGGCGTCGGCGCAGCCCTGCGATTTCACCTCCAGCAGCGTGGCCCGTGCGTCCGGCGCCAGCGCGATATCGAGCGTGCCGCGATAGACCTCGGTGTGGCCGAGGAACGCGTCCTCGTACGGCTCTCCCGGCGGCAGCTCGAGTGGCACCGGCTCGGTGCCGGCCGCGCTGCCCAGCGCGAAGCGCATCTTCTCGCGGTACAGATAGTAGCCATCGGCGATCCGCCAGCGCAGCAGCAGCCGCTCGCCGACGAGCTCCGGTGTCACGACGTAGGCGCGCTCCACCGGCAGGAAAGCCGGCTCGTCGCCGAGCAATGCCTGCGACGGCGCGGCCGGCCACGCGGCTCCGGCCCCCGCGAGCGCGTGCGCCGCGAACGGGAGCCACAGGCAGGCGAGCAGTAATGAAAGGATGCGTGACATGCTCCGATCCGTGATGAGACTCCCGGGTGCTCGGGCCAGCATTCTAGCCAGTGCCGGCCGACCCTATCGAGCGCGATTAATTACCAGCCGTGAGCCGGTGGACGCTGTGGCAGAATACGGGCGGCCACCCTCCGGAGGATCTGTCCCGATGCATCGCACGCGTTATGGACTCGCCGCGCTGCTGCTCGTGCTGGCGGGCGCCGCCGCCGAGGCCTCCGGCGGCGCGCTGGAGATCGTCGAACCGTGGCTGAACGAGCCACCGCCCGGACGGCCGGTCGCGGCCGTCTATATGGAGCTGCGTAACCGGGGCGCGGAACCGGTCGCGGTCGTTGGTGCGCGCGCCGACGTGGCCGCCAGCGCCGCAGTCCACGGCCATCGCGTGGACGCGGGGATGATGCAGATGTACGCGGTCGATCGGCTGGAGGTTCCGGCCGGTGGCAGCGTGGTACTGCGCCCGGGCGGTTACCATCTGATGCTCGGCGAGGTGCGCGGGACGCCGGCGCGCGGAGCGCTGCTGCCGTTCTGCCTGCGCCTGGACGGGGGCGAGGAAGTCTGCGCCGAGGCGCAGGTCAGGAAATTCGGGGAGTAGCGGTCATGGACAACGGGTACGGCACGGTCACGGACGTGGAGCAGGGCAGACTGCGGGCACTCGGCAAGACGCTGGTGCCGGGGGGGTGGCTGGCCAGCGCGGTCGCGGCGGTCGTGGCGGCGCTGGCGGTGATCAACATCGTACTCGCGCTGCTGTGGTCGAACGAGCCCGATGCCTTCGACGTGCAGCAGAGCGCGGCCGGCTACGCCAGCGATTTCGGCCGGCCCGTGGTGGTCGGTTCGACGACC
>CAUJIL010000190.1 GCA_963204845.1 Pseudomonadota bacterium
CGAGGAGCGCACCGGGCGCGCCAGCCTGAACGTGCCGATCACCGACGGGCTGTATGCGCGCGTCGGCTACATGCGCACCGAGAACGACGGCTGGGTCGAGAACCACACCAACCTGCCCGACCAGATCAACTTCAACGAAGACCGCGAGAAGGAGGCCGTGAAACTCGCCGTTCGCTACGAGCCGAGTGACGCGTTCACCGTCGACTACGGCTTCGACCAGTCCGAGATGGAGTACGGCAACCACTTCTACCAGATCGTCGCTGGTCCGAACGCGGTGCCCGGCCTGCAGGAAGACGCGACGACAGTGTGGGGCATGAAGCCGAGCGACGCCGAGGTCGGCGGCCACAACCTGACGCTGAGCTGGGACCTCGGTGACGTGACGCTGAAGTCGATCACCGCGTATCGCGACCTCGACAGCACGATCAACATGAACTTCGCCGACGCGTTCACGCAGGACCGTAGCATGGAGCAGGACCAGCTCTCGCAGGAACTGCAGGCGATCGGCGAGGCCTGCGATGGCTCCATCAAGTACGTGACCGGTCTGTTCTACATCGAGGAAGAAGCAGATGAGTCCCTGGCCTCGCTGATCGCCGGCGGCCGGCTGGTCGACTACTGGACGCTGGAAGCGGAGGCGGAGTCGATGGCCGCGTTCGGCCAGGTCACGTGGACGCCCGCGATCCTCGACAACCGGCTCGACCTGACCTTCGGCCTGCGCTACACCGACGACACGCGCGAGGCCACCAAGAACTACGTGCGTCCGGACCTGACGCCGCAATACCGTGGCATGATCGTCGAGGGCGATCGTGACTTTGATTCGACGGACCCGATGGTGACCGTCGCCTACGCCTTCAGCGACGATGTGAGCAGCTACCTGAAGTACTCGACCGGCTACCGCGCGGGTGGCTTCAACGCGCAGAGCACGCCGGCGTTCTTCGGCGAGGGTTACGACCAGGAAGAGGTCACGTCGTGGGAGGCCGGGCTGAAGTCCGAACTGCTCGACAACCGCCTGCGCCTGAACGCCGCGGTGTTCCACAACGAGTACGAGGACCTGCAGGTAGACCAGGCGCGCAACCCGGCGTTCTTCGTCGACACGCTGAACGCCGGCGAGGCGACGATCAAGGGCTTCGAACTCGAGGCGGTCGCCGCCATCGCCGAAGGGCTGACGGTCAACGTGTTCTATTCGCATCTCGACGCCGAGTACGACTCCTACGTCGACAACGGGGTCGAGCTCGCCTGGGATCGTGTGGTGCCGAACTCGCCGGACTGGCAGATGGGCGCCGGCATGCAGTACGAGTTCCTGCGCACCGCGTTCGGCAACTTCACGCTGAATGTGGACTACCGCGCGCAGGACGACTTCTACTCGGGACCGAAGACCGAAACGCTGTGTGACGACTACCGCGTCTGGAACGCCCGTCTCGAGCTGTCCGGCATCCCGGCGCCACGCGGCGAGTTCCGTGCCGCGCTGTGGGGCCGCAACCTCGGCGACGAGGAGTACCGGCTGGCGACCACCAACCTCGGGGTGAACCGGATGTCGGCGCAATTCGGCGCACCGCGCGCCACCGGCGTCGACGTGGTCTACGAGTTCTGATCCGCTCGTGCCCGGGCGCCGCCTCCGTCCGGAGGCGGCGCCTTCCTCATCCCAGCTCCTTGATGAACACCTGCGAGTTGCGCTGGTAGTTGTACAGCTCGCGGCGCTTCTCCGGCAGCTCCGCGAGTTCGGCGGCGCGGAAGCCGCGCTCGACGAACCAGTGCGCGGTGCGCGTGGTCAGCACGAACAGCCGTTCGATTCCCTCGACGCGCGCGCGCGCCTCGATCTGTTCGAGCAGCCGGTTCGCGCGGCCGCTGCGCCGGTACACCGGATCGGTGGCCACGCAGGCCAGTTCGCCGGTGCGGTTGGGCAGGTCTGCGTACAACGCCGCGCAGGCGATGATCGCGCCGTCGCGCTCGACCACGCTGAAGCAGCCGATCTCGAGCTCGAGCCGCTCGCGCGAGCGGCGCACCAGCGTGCCGTCCTTCTCCAACGGCGCGATCAGCTCCATGATGCCGCCCACGTCCTCGATGCGCGCGACCCGGATGCTCTCGTAGCTGTCGCGGTTGATCATGGTGCCCACGCCGTCACGCGTGAACAGCTCGTGCAGCAGGGCGCCGTCGGTGTGGAAGTCGAGGATGTGGCAGCGTTCCACGCCCTGCTGGCAGGCGTGGATGGCCGCCGCCAGCGCCGGCGTGGGGTTGCCCTGCAGCAGCTTCTGCGCCTGGCGGATCGGCAGCTCGCGCAGCGGCTGCCCGTTCGCGTCGACCAGTGGCGCGCCCTCGAGCAGGATCAGCTTGTCGGCCTGCAGCGCGGTGGCCACCGACACCGCGACATCCTCCTTGGTGAGGTTGAAGATCTCGCCGGTCGGCGAATAGCCGAGCGGCGACAGCAGCACGATGTTGCCGAGCGCGAGCTGCGCGCGGATGCCCTCGTGATCGACCCGGCGCACCGTGCCGGTGTGCTGGTAGTCGATGCCCTCGTGCACGCCGAGCGGCTGGGCGGTGACGAAGTTGCCGCTGCAGACGCGGATACGCGCGCCGTGCATCGGCGAGTTCGCGATTCCCATCGACAGCAGCGACTCGATACGCGCGCGCAGCACGCCGGCCGATTGCACCGCGAGTTCGAGCGCGCGCACATCGGTCACGCGCGTGCCGTGCACCACGGCGCTGGGCGCGTTCTCCGACAGCAGCCCGGCCTCGACCTGGCAGCGCGAACCGTGCACCAGCACCAGGCGCACGCCGAGCGTGGCCAGCAGCGCGATGTCGTGCACGATCGGCGAGAAGCTCTCGTCGGCCACTACCTCGCCGCCGCACACCAGCACGAAGGTCTTGCCCTTGTGCGTGTTGATGTACGGCGCCGAGTTGCGGAACGAACTCACGAACCGGGGGAAGCTGTCGCTCATCATGGTTATTGTCGTCCCTCGACGCAGAAACGCTGGATCATCTTCTGCAGCAGCGCGACCATCGGTTCCACCTGGCGCTGCTCCATGTACTCGTCGGGCTGGTGCGCCTGGCGGATCGAGCCCGGCCCGAGCACCACCGTCTGCATCCCGAGCTGCTGCAGCAGCGGGCTCTCGGTGGCGAAGCCCACGCTGCCCGCGCTGAAGCCGGTGAGTTCCTCGGCGGCGCGCACGATCGGCGCCGTCGCGTCCTCGGCGTAGGGCTCGAGCCCCGGGAACAGCGAGCGCATCGTGATGGTGAGCCCGGTCGCCGCGGCGATGCGTTCCAGCCTTGCGCGGATCGTCGCGCGCAGTTCCCCGAGCGCCATGCCGGGCAGCGGACGCAGGTCGAAATGCAGTTCGCAGGCGCCGCAGATGCGGTTCGGGTTGTCGCCGCCGTGGAGGCAACCGAGGTTCAGCGTGGGCACCTGGACCTCGAACAGCGGGTTGCGGTGGCGCGCGCCGAGCTCGTCCCGGAAAGCCAGCAACTCCGCCATCACCTGCTGCATGCCGTCGAGCGCGTTGCGCCCCAGCGCCGGGTTCGACGAGTGCCCGGACTGCCCGGTCACCGTGACCGCCTCCATCATCATGCCCTTGTGCATGCGGGCCGGCCGGAGGTCGGTGGGTTCGCCGACGATCGCGTGCCGCGCGCGCGGACGCCCCGCGGCGACCAGCTGGTTGGCGCCGTCCATCGAGCTCTCCTCGTCGGCGGTCGCGACCAGGATCAGCGGCTCGCGCAGCCGCTGGCCGCGGAACGCCTGCGCGGCTTCCAGCGCCACCGCGAAGAAACCCTTCATGTCCGAGGCGCCCAGCCCGTACAGCCGCTCCTCGCGCACGGTCAGACCGAAGGGATTGGCGCTCCACAGCGACTCGTCGTACGGGACGGTGTCGGTGTGGCCGGAGAGCACCAGCCCACCCGGTCCCTCGCCGAGCACCGCCACCAGGTTCACCTTGTCGGCGCGCCGCGGCATCGGCTGGATCTCGCAGCGGAAGCCCAGCGTCTCCAGCCAGTCCGCCAGCAACTCCGCGACGCCGCGGTTGCCCTCGTCCCACGCGGGTTCGGTGCAGCTCACCGACGGCGAGGCGAGCAACTGGTCGAACATGCCGAGAAATTCGGGAATGCGGCGCGTCATGATCCGTCCGGTGACTGTCACGGGCCGGCGCAGCCGCCGGCCGTCGCGCCCAAGTGTACCCTTAGTCCGCCTGGAAACGTCTTTCATAAGAAAGCCCAATTAAGCACGGCGTGCTGTGCTCAATCTGGCACGTGCGAGAGGACGTCGGGAACAGCGTTACGCCCGGCGCGTTGTGACTGATCCGGCACGCGGGATATGATCTGCGCCCACTTTCGCGGGCAGGCAGCGCATGGCATCACGCAGACCGGATCGCTCACAGCAGGATTTGTTCGACGCCGCGCCGCGGCCCGTGATGCCGCAGGATCTGGAGATCGTGCCGCGCGGCGCCGTGCCGCTCGGCAAGGAGCAGGTACGCTTCAACCGCCTGCTCGCGCAGGTCGGGGCGCTGCGCGGGAAGCTGGCCGAATGGGCCGCATCCGACCAGGAGCGCCATCGCCAGGTCGTGGAGGAACTGCTGCCGCTGGAGCAGCGGTTGAGTGTGGCGCGGCGCGAGATGATCCTGTCGGTAGCGGCGATCCTGGAAGGCCGGGCGGGCGGCGGCGTGGCCCGCCCGGCCGAACGCGACAGCCTCACGGATTTCCTGCTCGAGCTGCTGGACGCACAACTGCGCGACGCCCCCGACGACGAGCAGCTCGTGGGGCTGTACGACGAGTATTCGGACCTGCGTTTCGCCGAGGTGGTGGATTTCGGGCAGGAGTTGGCGCGCGACTTCGCGGCGCAGGCCTTCGACGTGCCGTTCGACGACGAAGACCCGGGTGATTCGCCGGAAGACCTGCTGGCCGCGGACATGGCCCGGCAGCGACGGGCCGACGAGACGCGCTCCGGCGCCGCGGGTGCGCGCGGCGGCGCCAAGGCGCGCGAGCGCGCCGAGCGCAAGGCCGCGGCCGCCGAGCAGGCGGCCCGCGAGGTCAGCCAGTCGGTGCGCGAGGTGTACCGCAAGCTGGCGAGCGCGCTGCACCCCGATCGCGCCAGTGACGAGGCCGACCGCGCGCACCGCCACGAGGCGATGCAGCGCGTCAACACGGCCTACGAAGCACGCGATCTGCTGGCGCTGCTGACGCTGCAACTCGAGATCGAACAGATCGACGCCGAGCACCTCGCGCGCGTGTCGCAGGACCGGCTGCGCCACTACAACGCGGTGCTGCGCGAGCAGCAAAACGAGCTGGAGCAGGAGTTGGAGACGATCCGCGACGGCTTCCGGATGCTGCTCGACGACCCCCGCACCCCGGTCACGCCGGCGGCGGTGCAGGCCGCGCTGCGCCGCGACGTGGGGAACGTCCGGCGCACCATCAGGGAGATCGAGGCGCACCACGAAATGCTGCTGCACGCCGTGCCGCGCCGGCGCTGGCTGAAGGAATACGCCAGGGAGCGACGCGCCGGGAAGCGCGAGGAGGCGCGCCTGATGGAGAGCCTGGTGGACGAGTTCGTCGTCGGGTTCGATGGCGAGCCGGATGCCGGGTTCGAGCAGAGGATCGCCGAATTCTACGCGCAGGGTCTGGATCCCTTCGGCGACCACGCCGCCGCGCTCTTCGGTGACTTCGATCCGTTCGGCGGGCCGACGCCCGCGGGCGCTGCGCGGCGCAGGAGTCGCAACAAGCGCCCGGGCAAGCGCCGCCGCTGAGTGCCCGGGTGCCGCCGCCGGTTTGCTACGATAGCGGTCCGATCATCGAGCACGGATTGCGCACGGTATGTCCACGCCCACCGCCCTGAGCGCCGGCAAGC
Source organism: Pseudomonadota bacterium (assembly GCA_963204845.1). Taxonomy (GTDB): domain Bacteria; phylum Pseudomonadota; class Gammaproteobacteria; order Pseudomonadales; family UBA5518; genus UBA5518. The sequence continues at coordinate 5,825 of CAUJIL010000190.1, forward strand.
CGATCGACCTCGGGGAACTGCTCGATGCGCTGGCCGCCGACGGCCTGCTCGATCCCGCCGACGCGCGCCGGCTGCGCTATTCGCCGCGCACCCGCGCCGGCGCCACGCTGCACCCGGTGAACCAGGTCGCGGACTGGCAACTGGTGGCACCGGCCGACGGCCGGCCGCTCGATCTGCAGCGCCTGCTCGCGTGGCTGGCGCAGCGCGCCGGGCAGCCGCTCTACCACATCGATCCGCTGCGCATCGACGTCGCGGCGATCACCTCCGTGATGTCGTTCGCGTTCGCGCGCCGCCACCGGATCCTGGCCGTCGAGTGCCGTGACGACGAGGTCGTGGTCGCCGGCGCCGAGCCGCTGGTCGGGTCCTGGGAGGCGGACCTCGCGCATACGCTGAAGCGGCCGCTGAAGCGCGTGTTCGCCGATCCCGAGGACATCGACCGCTACACGGTCGAGTTCTACAGCCTCGCCAAGTCCGTCAGCGGCGCGAGCGGGGTGCGCGGACTGCCGGCCAGCGCCGGGATCGCGAACTTCGAGCAGCTGGTCGAGCTCGGCAAGATCGAGAACCCCGACGCCAACGACCAGCACATCGTCAATATCGTCGACTGGCTGCTGCAGTACGCCTTCGAGCAGCGCGCGAGCGACATCCACGTCGAACCGCGGCGCGAGCACGCGAACGTGCGGTTCCGCATCGACGGCATCCTGCACGCGGTCTACCAGCTGCCGGCGACGGTGGCGATGGCGGTCACCAGCCGCCTGAAGATCCTCGGGCGGATGAAACTCGCCGAGAAGCGCCGCCCGCAGGACGGGCGCGTCAAGTCGCGCACGCCCTCCGGCGGCGAGATCGAGCTGCGGCTCTCGACGCTGCCCACCGCCTTCGGCGAGAAGCTGGTGATGCGGATCTTCGATCCCGAGGTGCTGGTGCGCAGCTTCGCGGACCTCGGCCTCGCCGACGAGGACCACGCGCAGTGGAACGCGATGATCGAGCAGCCGCACGGCATCGTGCTGGTCACCGGACCCACCGGCTCGGGCAAGACGACCACGCTGTACTCCACGCTCAAGCAGCTGGCGACCAGCGACGTCAACGTGTGCACCATCGAGGACCCGATCGAGATGGTCGAGCCCGCGTTCAACCAGGTGCAGGTGCAGCACGCGATCGGACTGGATTTCGCCAGCGGGGTGCGCGCGCTGCTGCGCCAGGACCCGGACGTGATCATGATCGGCGAGATCCGCGACCGCGAGACCGCCGAGATGGCGGTGCAGGCGGCGCTGACCGGCCACCTCGTGCTCTCGACGCTGCACACCAACGACAGCCCGACCGCGATCACGCGGCTGCTCGAGCTTGGCGTTCCCTCCTACCTGATCCGCGCCACCGTGCTCGGCGTGATGGCGCAACGGCTGCTGCGCCTGCTGTGCCCGCACTGCAAGCGCCCGACCACCATCGACGACGAGGCGTGGGACCGTCTGGTCGCGCCGTGGAAGGCGAAGAAACCCGCGACCGTCTACGCGCCGGTCGGCTGCCTCGAATGCCGCAACACCGGTTATTCGGGCCGCCAGGGCATCTACGAGATCCTGCGCGTCGACGCGGCGGTGCAGCAGGTGGTGCGCGACCAGACCGACAGCGACGAGGTGCGCCTTGCCGGCATGCGTGGCGGCATGAAGACGCTGCGCCTGGCCGGCGCGCGCCGCATCGCCGCCGGCCTGACCTCGCTGGAAGAAGTGCTGCGCGTCGCGCCGTCGGAGAGCGCGCGCCAGTGAGCACGGGCATCATCGATACCTCGGCGCTGCCGCCCGCGCTGGCCGCGGCGGTGGCGGCGGACTGGCAGCGCATCGAGGCGGCGCTCGACGAACCCGGGCGCGCGCTGCTCGCGCGCCACGCCGCGGCCACGCCGGGGTTCGCGGCCGCGCTGGCGCGCGTGCTGTGCGTGAGCGCCTTCGTCGCGCAGACGCTGGAGCGCCACCCCGCGCTGCTGCCCGGGCTGGTCGCCGGTGGCGAGCTCGCAGGCGCGCGCAGCGAGGCGGACTACCGCGCGTGGATCGCGCGCGAGTTGCCGACCGACGCCGACGAGGCCGTTCTGGGGGCGGTGCTGCGCGGCCTGCGCCGGCGCGAGATGGTGCGCATCGTGTGGCGCGACCTCACGCGCGAGGCGGCGCTGCAGGAGACCACGCGCGACCTCACCTGGCTGGCCGAGGCCACGCTCGATGCGGCGGTGGCGCACGCGCACGCCGCGCTCGCGCTGCGCCACGGCGAGCCACGCTCGGCGCGCGACGGCACGGCGCAGCGTCTGACCGTGATCGGCATGGGCAAGCTCGGCGCCTGCGAGCTGAACCTGTCGTCCGACATCGACCTGATGTTCGCCTTTCCCGACGCCGGCGAGACCGACGGTGCACGCGCGCTCACCAACCAGGAGTTCTTCGTCCGGCTCGGGCAGCGCGTGATCCGCGCGCTCGATGCGCGCACGCAGGACGGCTTCGTGTTCCGCGTGGACATGCGGCTGCGGCCGTGGGGCGAGGGCGGCGCGCTGGCGCTCGGCTTCGATGCGATGGAGGAGTACTACCAGGGCCAGGGGCGCGACTGGGAACGCTACGCGATGATCAAGGCGCGCGCGGTGGCCGGGGACCGCGCCGCCGGCGAGCGGCTGCTCGCGGCGCTGCGCCCGTTCACCTACCGGCGCTACATCGATTTCGGCGCCATCGAGGCACTGCGCTCGATGAAGGCGATGATCAACCGCGAGGTGCAGCGCCGCGGCCGGACCGCGGACGTGAAGCTGGGTTCCGGCGGCATCCGCGAGGTGGAGTTCATCGCGCAGTCCTTCCAGCTGATCCGCGGCGGGCGCGAGCCGCGGCTGCAGCAGCGTGCGCTGCTCGCGGTGCTGGAGGCCCTCGGCGACCTCGGCTGCCTGCCGCCGGCAGCGGTCGCCGAGTTGCGCGCGGCCTACGTGTTCCTGCGCGACACCGAACACGCGCTGCAGGCGCGCGAGGACCAGCAGACGCAGGCGCTGCCCGAGGACGAGCCGGCGCGGCTGCGGATCGCGTTCGCGATGGGCTACCCCGACTGGGCGTCGTTCCTGCGCGTGCTGGAGGCGCACCGCGAGCGCGTGCGCGCGCATTTCGCCGACGTGGTCGCCGCGCCGCAGGAAGAGCGCGCCGAGGGCGCGGCCGATGCCTGGCGCACACTGTGGGCGCAGGAGAAGGACGAGCCGGCGCTGCTCGAGCTGCTTGAGGCCGCCGGCTTCGAGGAGCCGGGCGAGACGCTGAAGCTGCTCGGCGCGCTGCGCGGCTCGGGGCGCGTGCAGACGCTGCAGGCCGCCGGGCGCGAGCGTCTCGAGCGCTTCATGCCGCTGCTGCTCGCGGCGGCCGCCGCCGACCGCCACCCCTCGCGCGTGGTCGCGCGCACCATGCCGCTGGTCGAATCGGTGCTGCGGCGCAGTGCCTACCTCGTGCTGCTCGAGGAGAACCCGGCCGCGCTCGAACAGCTGGTCGCGCTGTGCAGCGCGAGCCCGTGGATCGCGCAGGAGCTGGCCAATCACCCGGTGCTGCTCGACGAGCTGATCGACCCGCGCGCGCTCTACCGCCTGCCCGACCGCGCCACGCTGGCCGCGGAGCTGCACCAGCACCTGCTGCGCGTGCCGCTCGACGACCTCGAGGCGCAAATGGAGGCGTTGCGCTACTTCAAGCTCGCGCACGGGCTGCGCTGCGCGGCCTCCGAAGTCACCGGTGCGCTGCCGTTGATGAAAGTGAGCGACTACCTGAGCTTCCTCGCCGAAGCGATCCTCGGGCACGTGCTGGCGGTCGCGTGGCACGACCTCGTGGCGCGCCACGGCACCCCGCAGCGCGCCCCCTGGGAGCCGTGCGCACCGGATTTCGTGATCTTGGCTTACGGCAAGCTCGGCGGCATCGAGCTCGGCCACGGTGCCGACCTCGACCTGGTGTTCCTGCACGACGCCGACGAGTCGCTGGGCACCGACGGCGCGCGCCCGATCGACAACAGTGTGTTCTTCACCCGCCTCGGGCAGCGGATCATCCACATGCTGACCGCCTACACGCCGCTGGGGCAGCTCTACGAGGTCGATATGCGGCTGCGGCCCTCGGGCGCGGCAGGCTTGCTGGTGTCCTCGTTGCGCGCGTTTCGCGACTACCAGCTCCAGCGTGCCTGGACCTGGGAGCACCAGGCGCTGGTGCGCGCACGACCGGTCGCGGGATGCCAGCGGCTCGCGGCGGAGTTCGAACGTTTCCGGCGCGAGGTGCTGGCCTTGCCGCGCGATCACGCGCGGCTGCGCGAGGACGTGGTAGCGATGCGCGAGAAGATGCGCGCGCACCAGCTGAAGGCGGAAACCAGCGGCGGTAAAAGTCCGCGTTTCCACCTGAAGCAGGGCGTCGGCGGTATCGTCGATATCGAATTCATGGTTCAATACGGCGTGCTCGCCTGGTCCGGTAGCCAGGCGGCCTTGAGCGTCTACACGGACAATATCCGCATTCTCGAGGCACTGAACGAGAGCGGCCTGATGGCAGCGCACGACGCGCGGTTGCTCACCGAAGCCTACAAGGCGTTTCGCGCCGCGGTCCACCGACTCACCCTTCAGCAGCAGGACGACATCGTGCCCGCGGCCGGGTTCCAGCCGTTGCGTGACGAGGTCACGCGCATCTGGAACGCGCTGCTGGGCGACGCAGCGAGCGAGGAGAGCAGCAGATGACTTTCGACGACCGTGACGGCGTGATCTGGTTCGACGGCGAACTCGTGCCCTGGCGCGAGGCGCGCACGCACGTGCTGACGCACACCCTGCATTACGGGCTCGGCGTGTTCGAGGGCGTGCGCGCGTACCACACGGCGGACCGCGGCACCTGCATCTTCCGCCTGCGCGAACACACCGACCGCCTGTTCCGCTCGGCGCACATCCTGCGCATGAACATGCCCTTCGACCGCGACACGCTGAACGAGGCACAGCGCGCCGTGGTGCGCGAGAACGGGTTGGCCGAGGCGTACCTGCGCCCGCTCGCGTTCCTGGGCTCCGAGGGCATGGGGCTGCGCGCGGAGAATCTCAAGACGCACGTCGTCGTCGCCGCCTGGGAGTGGCCGTCGTACATGGATCCGGAGGCACGCGAGCGCGGCATCAAGGTGCGCACCTCCTCGTACACGCGCCACCACGTCAACATCACGATGTGCAAGGCCAAGGCGGTCGGCAACTACACGAACTCGATGCTCGCGCTGCGCGAGGCGATCGACAGCGGCTGCGAGGAAGCGCTGCTGCTCGACAACGAGGGTTACGTGGCCGAGGGCAGCGGCGAGAACATCTTCGTGGTGCGCGGCGGACGCATCCACACGCCCGAGCTGACCTCCTGCCTCGAGGGCATCACGCGCGACACCATCATCCGCCTGGTCGGCGAGCTCGGCCTCGAGCTGGTCGAGCGGCGCATCACGCGCGACGAGATCTACATCGCCGACGAAGCCTTCTTCACCGGCACCGCCGCCGAGGTGGTCCCGATCCGCGAACTCGACGGGCGCACGATCGGCAGCGGCCGCCGCGGCCCGGTCACCACCGAGCTGCAGGCGCGCTACTTCGACCTGGTGCGCGGCGCGCGCGCCGAACATCCGGAGTGGCGCACGCCGGTTGCGGGCTGAGCCGCGCCGGAGCGCGGCGGCGCATGCACAGCGCGGCGGCGGACGGCTCCGCGGCGCCCGTCCTCGTGGTCGGCCCGGCGTGGGTCGGCGACATGGTGATGGCGCAGTCGCTGTTCGCCGTGCTGGCGGCGCGCCCCGGCAATCCCCCGATCGACGTGCTCGCTCCCGCCTGGTGCAGCGGGCTGCTCGCGCGCATGCCCGAGGTGCGCTCGGCGATCCCGCTGCCGCTCGGCCACGGCGAACTGGGCCTCGCGCTGCGCCGGCGCATCGGCGCTCGCCTGCGCGCCCACGCTTACGCACAGGCGATCGTGCTGCCCAATTCGGCGAAGTCGGCGCTGGTGCCGTGGTTCGCCGGCATCGCGCGGCGCACCGGCTGGCGCGGCGAGCTGCGCTACGGGCTGCTGAACGACCTGCGCCGCCTCGACGCCCGGCGGCTGCCGCTGATGGTGCAGCGCTTCGTCGCGCTCGGCGTCGATGCCGACGCGCCGCTGCCGGAGGCGCCGCGCCCGCGCCTGCGCGCCGATCGTGCCGCCGCCGACGCGCTGCGCGCCCGGCTCGGGCTGGCGGCACCGCGTCCGGTGCTGGCGCTGTGCCCCGGCGCCGAGTTCGGCGCCGCCAAACGCTGGCCGGAGGCGCATTTCGCCGCGGTGGCGGGCGCGGCGATCGACGCCGGCCTGCAGGTCTGGCTGTTCGGCTCGGCCGGCGATCGCCCGGTGACGGCAACGATTCGCTCCGCGCTGGCACTGCCGGCGCAGGCGTACTGCGCCGATCTGGCCGGGCAGACCACGCTGGTCGATGCGATCGACCTGCTCGCCTGCGCGAAGGCGGTGCTCAGCAACGATTCGGGGCTGATGCACGTGGCCGCGGCGCTGGAGCGCCCGCTGGCGGTGGTCTACGGCGGCAGTTCGCCGCGCTTCACGCCGCCGCTCGTGGACGAACCGGCGCTGTTCACCTCCGCGCTGGAATGCGTACCGTGTTTCGCGCGAACATGCCGCTATGGCCATTACCGCTGCCTGCAGGAACAACTCCCGGGTCCGGTGGCGGCGGCGGTGCTGCGCCTGGCCGCGCGCTGAACCGCCGGTGGCCTCGCATTATCCTGCCGGAACATCCGCGTGAGACTGCTGCTGGTCAAGATGTCCTCGCTCGGTGACGTGATCCACACGCTGCCGGCGCTGGTCGATGCCCGGCGCGCGCTGCCCGCACTCGAGGTCGACTGGGTCGTCGAGGAAGCGTTCGCCGAGGTGCCCGGCTGGCATCCCGCGGTGGCGCGTCCGATCCCGGTCGCGCTGCGCCGCTGGCGCGGCTCGCCGCTGGCGGCGTGGCGCAACGGCGAGTGGGCGCGCTTTCGCACGGCGCTCGCCGCGCACCGCTACGACCTCGTGCTCGATGCGCAGGGCCTGCTCAAAAGCGCTTTTGTCGCGCGACTGGTCGCGGCGCCGCGTGCCGGCTACGACCGTGCCAGCGCGCGCGAGCCGCTTGCCGCCTGCGGCCTGGATCAACGCTACGCGGTGGCGCGCGAGTGCCACGCCATCGAACGCACGCGCACGCTGTTCGCGCACGCGCTCGGGTATGCGGCACCGCCGGGAGAGCCGTGCTACGGCATCGAGCGTGGGCGGCTGCCGGCGCCGCCGCCGGCGGGCGGCGTGCTGTTCCTGCACGGCAGCTCGCGCGCGGACAAGTGCTGGCCGGAGGCGTCGTGGATCGCGCTCGGTGAACGCGTCGCGGCGGCCGGTGAGCCGGTGCTGCTGCCGTGGGGCAGCGAGGCCGAGCGCCGGCGCGCGGAGCGCATCGCGGCGGCGGTGCCGGCGGCGCGTGTGCTGCCGCGGCTCGCGCTCGGCGAGCTCGCCGCGCTGCTGTCGGCGGTGCGTGCGGCGGTCGCGGTCGACACCGGGCTGGGGCATCTCGCGGCCGCGCTCGGCACGCCGTGCGTGTCGCTGTACGGACCCACGCGCATCGAGCTGATCGGCACCTGCGGCGCGCACCAGCGGCACCTGCGCAGCCCCGGCGGCGCGCTCGCGGCGCTCGCCGCCGACACCGTGTGGGACACGTTGCTCCGCATGGGGGTCGCGCGATGAGACTCGCGCTGTGCCTGTTCAAGTATTTCCCGTTCGGTGGCATGCAGCGCAATTTCCGCGCGATCGCGCTCGAGGCGCTGCGCCGCGGGCACGCGGTGCGTGTCTACACCGGCGCGTGGGAAGGTCCGCCTGTCGACGGCATCGAGCTGGTGACGGTGCCGCTGCGCGGGCGCACCACGCAGGCGCGCCAGCGCCACTACGCACGCTTCGTGCACGCGCACCTCGGCGCGCATCCGGTCGCGCGCGTGGTGGGCTTCAACCGCATGCCGGGACTCGACGTGTACTACGGCGCCGACAGCTGCGAGGCGGTGCGTCTCGAAGGCGCCGTCGGCGCGCTGAAGCGGTTGCTGCCGCGCTACCGTCACCTGCTCGCCTTCGAGCGCGCGGTGTTCGCCGCCGAGCCACCGCCGCGGCTGATGTTCGTCGCCGAGCGCCAGCGCGCACAGTGCCTGCACCACTATCCCGCAGCCGCGCGCGCGGCGAGCCCGCTGCTGCCGCCCGGTATCGCGCGCCACGACGTGGACGCGCTCGCCGCCACGCGTGCCACCACGCGCGCGGCGCTCGGCGTCGCCGACCACGAACTGCTGCTGCTCGCGGTGGGTTCGGGCTTTCGCACCAAGGGTCTCGCGCGCACGCTGCGCGCGCTGGCTGCACTGCCGGCACCGCTCCGCGCGCGGGCGCGGCTGCTGGTGGCCGGTGACGATCGCGCCGACGCGTTCCTGCGGCTCGCCCGGCGGCTAGGCATTGCCGACAGGGTGCGCTTCCTCGGTGGCCGCGACGACGTGCCGCAACTGCTCGCGGCCGCTGACCTGCTGCTGCACCCGGCGCTGTTCGAGGCCGGCGGCGCGGTGCTGCTCGAGGCGGCGGTCGCCGGACTGCCGGTGCTCGCGAGCGCCGCCTGCGGCTTCGCGCCGTGGATCGAGCGCCACGACTTCGGACGCGTGATTCCCGAACCGTTCGCGCAGCCGGAGTACCAGCGGCTGCTGCGTGGAATGCTCGAGGCCGACGCCGCGCACCGCGCACGCTGGAGCGCGAACGGGCGGCAGCTGGCGCGCAATGGTGACATCTACGACCGCGCACCGCGCGCACTCGATTTCATCGAGCAGGGAGGCCCGCGGTGAATGTGGTGCGGCTGGAACCCGTACTGGTGCGCGCGTGGGCGGGGCAGGATCCCTTCGAGGCCGCGCGCACCCAGCCGGGCGAGCTGGCCAAGAGCAAGGACGGCCGCCGCACGCTGCGCTTCGAGATCGAAGGGCGCGGCGCCTACCTCAAGTACCACCCCGGCGTGGGCTGGCGCGAGATCGTGAAGAACCTCGTGCAGCTGCGCCTGCCGGTGGTCGATGCCGGGCAGGAGTACCGCGCGGCACGGCACCTGGGCGCGCACGGGGTGGCGGCGCTGCGTCCGCTGGGTTACGGCGTGCGCGGCGCGAACCCGGCCGCGCGGCGCTCGTTCCTGGTCACCGAGGAACTCGCCGGCACCGTGAGCCTGGAGCGCTTCTGCGCCGACTGGCGCGAGCGCCCGCCGGCGCCGCGCGTGCGCCGGCTGCTGATCGAGGCGGTGGCGCGGCTGGTGCGCGCGCTGCACGCCGCCGGCGTCAACCATCGCGACCTCTACCTGTGCCACATCCTGCTCGAGGAACCCTCGCTGGCCGCCGCGCGCCGCGCCACCGAGGTGCGGCTGCACCTGATCGACCTGCATCGCGCGCAGATCCGCGCCCGCGTGCCGCGCCGCTGGCTGGCGAAGGACCTCGGCGGCCTGTGGTTCTCGGCCGCGCCGTGCGCGCTCGGCCCGCGCGACCTGTTGCGCTTCCTGCGCGCGTACCTCGGCTCGCCGTTGCGCACCACGCTGGCGCGCGAGCGCCGCCTGCTCGAGGCAGTCGAGCAACGTCGCGACGCGCTGCACGCGAGGTCGGGCGCGTGCTGACGCCAACCGACGTGTTCGCGTGCGGACGCTCGCTGGCGGCGCCGTTCGAGCTGCGCCTCGCGGACGGCGAGACGGTGCGCGTCGGGGCGGTGCTGCGCCTGCTGCCCGGCGAGCGCTTGACCGCGCGGGTCGAGCGCGGCGGGGGCACGCAACTGCTGAAGCTGTTCGCGCGACAGCGCGAGCGCCGCCGCGAACTGCGCGGCCTGGCGTGGCTGGCGGCGGCCGGCGTCCCGGCGCCGCCGTTGCTGCACGCGGCGCCGCAGGCCGTGTTCACCGCCTACCTCGACGGCGCGCGCACGCTGGGGCAGGCGCTGCGGGAGCCGGGCGCGGAGGCGGCTCGCGCGTCGTTGCTGGCGCAGGCGCTTGCGCTGCTCGCACGCCTGCGTGCCGCCGGTTTGCGCCACGCGGATCCGCACTTCGACAACGTCCTCGTCGCGGCCGACGGCACGCTGCAGCTCGTCGATGCGGGCGCGATCCGGCG
>CAUJIL010000191.1 GCA_963204845.1 Pseudomonadota bacterium
CGGCGTCGATTCGCTGACGCGCAGCTGCGCGGTCGAGTGGGGACCGTACGGGATCCGCGTCAACGCGGTCGCGCCGGGCAGCATCGGCGGTACCGAGGGCCTGCAGCGCTTCAGCGCGGCGGTGGCGCCGGATGCGCGGAAGTACGCCAACCCCCTCGGGCTCGACGGCAACGCGCGTGACGTGGCGCACGCGGTGCTGTTCTTCTGTTCGCCGGCGGCGCGCTTCGTCTCCGGGCAGGTGATCGCGGTGGACGGTGCGGCGACGGTGGACCAGCTGAAACTCGGACTCGGTCGCTGCTGAGCGAGGTTACGACAATTTCATTCCCGATCCGCGCGCGTGCACGCCGTTTCGTCCCAGAATGAGCCCTCATCGATCCGCGAGGGAGTGACCATGAAGCAGTTCACCGAGATCGCCGCCGGTCTGCAGTTTCCGGAAGGGCCGATCGCGATGGCCGACGGCAGCGTGCTGCTGGTGGAGATCCGCCGCGGCACGCTGAGCCGGGTGCTGCCCGGCGGCGCCGTCGAGGTGGTGGCCCGGTTGGGCGGCGGACCCAACGGCGCGGCGATCGGGCCAGACGGGCGCTGCTACGTGTGCAACAACGGCGGCTTCGAGTGGCACGACTACGGCGGCTTCTTCGTGCCGGGCGAGCAGCCGGCGGATTACGCGGGCGGGCGCATCGAGGCGGTCGATCTGGCGACCGGCGAGGTCGAGGTGCTGTACACGCACTGCGACGGCGTGGCGCTGAAGGGACCGAACGACATCGTGTTCGACGCCCACGGCGGATTCTATTTCACCGATCTGGGCAAGATGCGTGCACGCGAGAGCGACCGCGGTGCGATCTACTACGCGAAGCCCGACGGCTCGCTGATCCGCGAGGTACGGTTTCCGTGCACGATGCCCAACGGCATCGGACTGTCGCCGGCCGGCGACGTGCTGTACTACGCCGAAAGCCCTACCTCGCGGCTGATGGCGGTGCCGGTGGGCGCTCCCGGCGAGCTCGCGCCGATCATGGATTCCGAGGCGATGCTGGCCGGGTTCGCGAACTACCAGTTCTTCGATTCGCTCGCCGTGGACGCGGCCGGCAACGTCTGCGTCGCAACGATCATCAATGGCGGCATCACGATCGTGGCGCCCGACGGCAGCACCGTGGGCCACGTGGCGACCGGCGATGCGATGACGACCAACATCTGCTTCGGCGGCCCCGGGCTGCGCACCGCCTACATCACGTGTTCGATGAGCGGCCGCCTGCTCGCCTGCGAGTGGGACACGCCGGGTTTGCCGCTCCACTTCCTGAACCGCTAGCGCTCGCGCGCGATGCAGCGCCCACCGATTCCGCCGAGCGCGGACGCGATCGACCCGGCGTGGCTGGAACAGGCGCTGGCCGGGCGCCACCCCGGCGTGCGCGTGGCGTCGGTGCGCGTGGCGGCGCGCCAGCAGTGGACCAATGCGCACGCGTGGCTGGCGGTCGACTACCTGATCGCGGCCGGCGCACCACGCACGCTGTTCTGCAAGCTGGCACCCGCCGATGCGCGCCGCGGCGCGGTGATCGCCACCGGCATGGGGCTGCGCGAGGCCGCGTTCTACCGCGATCTTGCCCCGCACGTGCCGCTGCGGGTGCCGATGGCGCACGCGGTGCTCACCGACCCCGCGAGCGGGGAGTTCGCGCTGCTGCTCGAGGACCTGGCCGCGAGCGGCTGCCGCTTCTCCGACGGCCCGGCCGGCATCGATCCGCGCGCCGCCGCAGGCGCGCTCGAGGATCTGGCCGCGCTGCATCTGCGCTACGAGGACCCCGCGCTGCGCGACCAGGAGGCGCCCTGGGTGCCGCCGGCCCCGCGCTCCGACGGCGGCTATGGGCAGGCGATGCTGCGCTACGGACTCGAACACCATCGCGCGCGGCTGGGCGAGCGTTTCGCGGCGATCGCGGAGGCCTACATCGCCGATGCCTCGCGCCTGCTCGCGCTGTGGAGCGAGGGTCCCGCGCCGCCGACCGTGATCCACGCCGACGCGCACATCGGCAACCTGTTCGACGATCACGGCCGCATCGGTTTCTGCGACTGGGGCATGCTGCACGTGGGGCAGGGGCTGCGTGACGTGGCCTACCTGCTGACGATGGCGCTGGCGCCGGCGGACCGTCGCGCGCACGAGCGCGAGCTGCTGCGCCGCTATCTCGCGCGCCGCGTGGCGCTGGGCGCGCGGGGGCTCGCGTTCGACGAGGCCTGGTTGTGGTATCGCGCCTACGCCGCCTACACCGTCGTGGCGTGCTGCCAGGTCGTGACCTTTCCGCCCGATGCGACGCCGAAGCGGCGCGTCTTCGCCGACTCGCTGCTCGAGCGCGCGCAGGCCGCGATCGCCGACCTGCATGCCGGCGAGGCGCTGGTCGCGCTGTCGGCTACCTGACGATCCAGCGCGCGACGGCACGGCCGCACGCCCTGCGTCAGCCGATCGAAAGCAGGAGTTCCGCGACGTCGCGTGGCGCCGAAACCATCGCGTCGTGACCGGTTGCGAGTTCCACGTGGCGCCAGCCGGGCATGGTTCGAGCCAGCGCGAAGGCGTTGCGGATCTCGGTGAACTCGGGTGCCGTGCAGTGGACGTAGGTCACCGGCAGTCCGTTGCCGGGCGGGTGCGCGAGTTCGAGCGGTGACAGGAACGTCGTCAGCGGGTGCGGGCTCAGGTGGCGTTCCAGCCACGCGATCTGCGCGGGATCCGCCACGCCGAAGAAATCAGCCGGCGGCACCGGGATCAGCCCGCTGCCGCCCGCCTCGCGGCTCAGACCGTGGTAGTAGGCCTGCGCCTCGGCGGAGGCGGCGTACAGCACGTGCCGGCCCGGCGGCAGCACCAGTGCGTCGAGGAACACCAGGTGGCGCAGCGTTTCGGGGACGCAGTCGGCCACCCCGCTGATCACCGCTCCGGCGTAGCTGTGCCCGACCAGCACCACGTCCTGCAGCTCCTCGCAGAACAGCGTCTGCACCACGTCGGCGATGTGGGTGTGCAGATCGGGCTCGACGTGGCGCAGATGCGCGCGCTCGCCGAGCCCGGTCAGGGTCGGCGTGAACACCCGGTGCCCGTGCGCACGCAGCCGTTCCGCGACGTGACGCCAGCACCAGCCGCCATGGAACGCGCCGTGCACCAGAACGTAGGTCCGTTGCGCCGCGCTCATCGGTGGTCTCCTGGCCGTTGCCGGCGTGGTTGCGGTGGACCGTCAGTGTGGCGTGCCTCCGGGCCGGTGCGCAAACAGGGCCGGTCTATAATCGCGGAGTCTCCGTACCGCGACGAGTCCCCCCCGCATGAATACCGGCCCGCACGGCAGCGCAACCGCCACCAGCGAACGGGGGTTCCTGTTCCACCAGCGTTTCGCCGCACAGGCACGCAGCACCCCGAAGGCGGTGGCGCTGCGGCATGCGGGCGGCGAGCTGCGCTTCGGGGAGCTGCGCGTGCGCGTCGAACGGATCGCCTCGGTGCTGCTCGCGCGTGGCATCGGCGCCGGCTGCTGCGTGGCGCTGCAGCTCGAGCGCAGCCCCGATTACGTCGCCTGTCTGCTCGGCGTGTTGCAGGCGAATGCCACGGTGCTGCCGCTGCCGCCGTCGTATCCGCCCGCCCGCCGGCGCGAAATCCTCTCTGCTGCACGCCCGCATTTGTTGATCGATGGCGGCGACCGTGGATCCGCAGCGGACGTGCCCGCCGGCCTCGCGCGGCTGGGGCTCGACGAGCTCGAACGTGACTGTGCGAGCTGTGACGTGCCGCCGGAGTTCCCGCCGGGTGAAGCTGATCAGCCCGCGTTCGTGCTCTGCTCGTCCGGCTCCACGGGCACACCGAAGATGATCGTGCGCAGCCATGCCTCGTTCCTGCATCGGCTCGAATGGACCTGGGCCACGCATCCTTACGCCGACGGCGAGGTCTGCTGCCAGAAGTCACACATGACCACAACGCACGCGATCTACGAGCTGTTCGAGCCGCTGTTGCGCGGGGTGCCGGTGGTGCTGGTAGGCGACGAGGCGGTGCGGGACGTGCGCGGCTTCCTGGCCACGCTGCACGCCGAAGGCGTCACGCGGCTGCTGATCGTGCCCTCGCTGCTGCGCGCGTTGCTCGAACTGCCGGGCTTCGTCGCTCCGCCGCTGCGGGTGCTGGTGCTGATGGGCGAGTACGTGCCGGCCGAGCTCGCCGTGCGCGTGCTCGCGGCGCTTTCGGGCTCCACCAGCGTCTATTCGATCTACGGCAGCACCGAGGCGAGCTCGACGCTGCTCTGCGACCTGCGCGCGGACCTGCGCCCGGGAGCCGAACTGCCGCTGGGACGTCCCATTTCGCCCGCGGTGCGCGCCGTCGTGCTCGACGAGGCGCTGTGCCCGGTAGCGCCGGGCGATACCGGCGTGCTGCATATCGGCGGTCCGGCGCTGTTCAGCGGGTACTTCCGCGATCCGGAGCAAACCGCAGCGGCGTTGATCGCCGACCCGCGGGGCGGCGGCCAGCTGTTCGACACCCGTGACCGCGTGCGCCTTGGCGAGGACGACAGCCTGCAGTACGTGGGGCGCGTCGATCACACGGTCAAGATCCGCGGTTTCCGCGTCGACCTCGAGGAGGTGGAGCGCGCGCTGCAGGCCTGCCCCGGGGTGACGCATGCGGCGGTCGTGCTCGTCGATGCCGGGCGGGTCAGTGCCCGCCTCGCAGGCTTCTATACGCCGGCCACACTGCCGGCGGCCGAGCTCGGCGCGGTGCTGCGCGAACGGTTGCCGGCCTACATGCTGCCCGCGCAGCTCGAGGCAACGGACGCGCTGCCGCTGACGCCCAGTGGCAAGGTCGATCGCCGTGAACTGCTCGCCCGGCAAGCGGAGCGCCCGGAGGAGGGTGCCAGCGCGATGTTCGCGAGCGCCACCGAGGAGGCCGTCGCCGTGCTGTGGCACGAGGTGCTGGGCCACGACCGGATCCGGCGCGACAGCGGCTTCTTCGAGGTCGGTGGCAGCTCGCTCAGTGTGTTCCTGCTCGCTGACCGGTTGCGCGAACGCTTCGGGATGGATCGCGAGCGCCTGCCCGAGACGCTCGTCTACGAGCGGCCGGTGCTTGCCGATCTGGCGGCGCATCTGGATGCGCTGGCGCGCGGCGAGCGGTCCGCCGTGCCGGCTGCCGATGCCACGCTGGTCACGCTGCGGGCGGCCGCGGACGCCACCCTGGAGCCGGTATTCCTGATCGCCTCGGCCGGCGGCACGCTGGGGGCTTACGAACGGCTGGTCAAGGCCGTCTCCACGCGGCGTGCGCTGGTCGGGGTGCGTGATCCCTTCGTTTGGGGAGCGCGCGATCCGCTCGCGGGTTTCGGCGCCTGGGTCGAGGACTATGTGCGTGCGATCGTCCAGCGGCAGCCCGCCGGCGCCTTGCGGTTGGTGGCGTACTCGTCGGCGGGGGCGTTCGGCTGGGAGATCGCCGAGCGGCTGCGCAAGCGCGGGCGCGAGGTGGCGCTGCTCGCGCTGATCGATCCGCTCGGCATCGATCTGCGTTCGAAGCGCCGCTACGGATACTGGACGATGCGCGCGCGCTTCATGCGGCCGTCGTTCCGGCGCATCGTGGTCGCGGGCGGCTGGCTGCGCGCCGTGTGGCGTCGATCGCTGCCGGCACCGGGCAACAACGCCCGCAACCCGGCCGCCTCCGGGATCCCGGCGCAGGAGTTCCAGCGCATCGCCGCCAGGGCGCAGCGCAGCCGCCAGCACGTGCTCGGGTTCTCGCTGCTGCTCGAGCTGAATTCGGGGTTGCCGTTCGCGCTCGGAGACGCGCTCGCGCCGGAAGCGGAGTCGGCGGCGCACCTGCCGGCGCTGCTCGCGCGCGTGAAGTCCGTGGCGCCGGAAATCGATCCCGACACCATCACGCGCATGCTCGTGCAGTACAGTCTGCAGACCGGCGCGCAGAACGCCTACCGCTTGCCGCGCTGCGTTGCCCCGGTGGTGCTGTTCGAGCCGGACGGTCCGGCGCGCGGACTGTTGCGTGCGCAGTTGCTCGGCAGCGCGCGCCGCCTCACGGCGAAGACGCTGCCGGTATCGTGGTCCGCAGGACAGGCGCACGCACTCGATGCGGCATTCTCGCCGCGCATGCGCCAGCACTACCTGTGCATGCGCGACGAACTGTTCGTGCGCGGGCTCGCGACGGAGCTTGGGCGGCTGCTCGCCTAGGTGACCGACGCGCTCAGTGTTCCTTGCCGTCGATGCGCGCGCTGAGCAGGAACGGCACGTAGCGCCAGGCCAGCGTCGCGAAGCAGGCGAACCAGCAGGCGGCGGCCAGCTGGATCCACAGCAGGTACGCCGCGGGCGCCAGCTGCGGCAGCACCACGCGCAGCGCCAGTGCCCCCAGCATGACCCAGAGGACGGCCCGATCGAGCGCGTCGAACGCTACCTTGCGCCCCGTATGGCCTTTCGCAATCCGCACGATCATCGACGGTATGATCACGCCCATCACGCCGAAGCTGAACAGGTGCACCGAGACGGCACCGGTCCAGGCGAGCCCGGCCGTGCGTTCCAGCGCCTGCACCACGAGCTGCGCGACGATCGCGAGGTAGCCCACGTACAGGATCCCGAGGTCGATGCGCCGCATCGCGAGCTGCGGCTTCCAGAACGCGAAGCGCCACGCGAGCAGCGCCGCGAGCAGCGTGGACAGCGCGGCCGCGGGCAGCGGCGGCAGGAACGGCTCGGCGACCAGCAGCAGCGCGCACAGCTTGATCGCGCCGTCGAGCCGGGCGTTGCGCAGGATGTCGGCCTGGAAGTTGCTGCGCATGAACTGCGTCAGCGTGCGTTCGAGCATCACCAGGAATGCGATGCGGAACAGCGCCAGCGTCATGGCGTAGCCGGCGCGAAAATGCGTCTCGTCGAGCACCAGCTGCTTGGCGACGAGGAACACCGGCAGCGCGATCAGGAAGAACACGTTGTCGCGGTAGCTGTCCTGCGCGCGGTAGCGGACCAGCGTCCACAGCAGCATCAGGACGATGCTGCCGAGGAACGCATTCGCGGCGAGGTGGAACGCGAGCGGTGGCCAGCCGCCGCCGCAGCTCATCGCGATGCGCTCGAGGATCCATGCCGCGGCGAGCAGCATCAGCGCCGGGCCGTGGTAGCCGCGGATGCTGACCCAGTTCTTGGTCGCGGTCAGCAGGAAACCGCCGAGCACCGCCCAGCCGAAACCGAAGAACATCTCGTGCGCGTGCCACTGCGCGGGCGTGATGCGGCCACCCGGCGCCGGCAGGGTTCCGCTGTAGACCAGCGCCCAGGCGAGCGGCATGAACATGCCGGCCAGGCAGGCGAGCGTGAAGAACGGCCGGAACCCGACCAGCCACAGCGGATGCGACGACAGCCCCATCGGTTCAGCGCGCCTTTGGCGTACCGAAATCGCCCAGGTAGTGCACGGCCGGGCGCGGCCGCTCGGGAAGCACCGAGTTCAGCTCGTAGACGCGACGGTAGCGGGTTTCGCGGATCAGCCAGCGGCCGTCGACCTTGATGTAACGGTCCCAGTAGATCGCGGTGCCGGTGGTGAAGTGGCGGGAATCGAGTTGCCACATGTTGTCGGCGAGGTACCAGATGCCGGTGGCCTCGTTGTCGCCGAGGATCTGGATCTCGGGGTGGTGGCCGTTGTGGTGGCCGATCGACTCCCGGTGGAACGCACCGGTGACCGCACCCAGGTAGGCCGCCTTGCCGTCGAGCTTCCATTCGTAGGTGCCGCCGATGACGTGCACGTAGACCTCGTCGTGGAACAGCTCGGCGAGCTCGGCGAAATTCGCCGTGTCGATGCAGCGGAAGTAGGCGTGCTTGAGTTGCCGGATCGCCTCGATGTCCATCAGCATCTGGATGTCGCGCCGCAGTTCCTCGATGCCTCCCTGGCTTGCGTTCAGGGGGCGCCCGGGCGCGATTCCCATCGCGGCACGGGTCAGGGTCGGTGCAGATTCGCTCATGGCTTTCTCCGTGGTCGTTCGCGGTTGTTCTTCGTTCCGGGGGCGATCATAGAACAGCCGTGCGCGCGGTGCGAGCGCGCACCGCTGCCAGCTGCGATAATGCCCGCCCATTGGCTCCGTCCACCGCGCGCGTATGCCGGACACCACGCCCCAGCGCAAGATCATCCACTGCGATTGCGACTGCTTCTACGCGGCGGTCGAGATGCGTGACGATCCGGCCCTGGCCGGATTGCCGGTGGCGGTCGGCGGCAGCGCGGACCGACGTGGCGTGATCACGACCTGCAACTACCTGGCGCGTGGCTACGGTGTGCACTCGGCGATGCCGTCCGCGCAGGCGCGGCGCCTGTGTCCCGGGCTGATCATCATCCCGCCGGACTTCGCGAAGTACCGCGAGGCCTCGCAACGAATCCGCCGGATCTTCCACGACTACACCGAGTTCGTGGAACCGCTGTCGCTCGACGAGGCATTTCTCGACGTCAGCGCGGCCGAGGCCTGCCACGGCAGCGCGACGCTGATCGCACGCGAGATCCGGCGCCGTGTGCGCACGGAGGTCGGGATCACCGTGTCGGCCGGGGTGGCACCGAACAAGTTTCTCGCCAAGGTCGCCAGCGACTGGAACAAGCCCGACGGCGAGTTCGTGGTGCTGCCCGCCGAGGTCGATGCCTTCGTGGCGGCGCTGCCGGTGCGCAGGCTCTGGGGCGTGGGCAAGGCGACCGCGGAGCGCCTGCAGGGGATGGGGGTGGCGACCTGCGCGGACCTGCGGCAGGTCACGCTGATCGAGCTGACCCAGCGCTTCGGGCGCTTCGGCCAGCGCATGCACGAGCTCTGCCGGGGCGTCGACGAGCGTCCGGTGGTGCCCAGCCAGCGCCGCAAGTCGCTCAGCGTCGAGCGCACCTTCGCCGACGATCTGCGCGGCCACGAGGCCTGCGCCCGGCAGATGGACGAACTGCTGCTGGCGCTGCGCTCGCGCCTGCGCCGGGTGACGGACGACTACCTCGTCACGAAGCTGTTCGTGAAGCTCAAGTTCGCCGATTTCCGCAGCACGACCGTGGAGTGCACGGCGCGCGCGCCGGACACGCGGCGGGTGGACGAACTGCTGGCGAGCGCGCTGGAGCGCGGCGACCTCCCGGTGCGCCTGCTCGGCGTCGGCGTGCGCTTCGTCGATCTGCGCGACGAAGGCGGACCCACCCAGCTCGAACTGTTCGCGGCCGATGCATCGTTGTCGTCATGACGAGGGCATCACGCGGCGTTTTCGTATATTATGAGTTTCTGATGGAGCCGGCCGCTGGCCGGATGGTCGTTCACAACCGGAGGCATCATGATCAAGGAAGTACACGGGGATATCCTGCTCAGCGGAGCAAACGCGATCGCGCACGGGGTGTCGCCGAACGACAATTTCGGGCAGGGGCTGGCGCTGGCGCTGCGCGAGCAGTGGCCGTCGCTGTACAAGGACTTCCGCCATTACTGCCAGACCGCACACCCGAAGCCCGGCGAGGCGTGGGTGTGGGGTGCTGCGGACGGCCGTCGCATCGTAAACCTGATGACGCAGGAAGCCGCTTACGGCCACGGCGAGAAGCCCGGGCAGGCCACGCTCCCAAACGTCAATCACGCGCTGCGTGCGCTGCACCGGATCGTGCTCGAGGAGAAATTCAGCAGCCTGGCGCTGCCCCGGCTGGCCACCGGCGTCGGCCGCCTCGAGTGGGAGGCCGTGCGCGAGCTGATCGATGAACATCTGGGCGGGCTCGCCATACCGGTGTACGTCTACGCGCGTTACGAGAAAGGCGTGAAGGCGGTCGAGAACTGATCGTCCGAGGGAGGATCCGGCATGCACCCCTTTCCGCATCGTTACGTCGTCAACGCGCTGACCACGCCCGGCAGCACCGTGACCGTGCGCAGCCCTGACCTGGAAGACATCCAGAGCACGGCACCGCCCGAGTTCAACGGCCCGCCCGGCAACTGGTCCCCGGAGACGCTGTTCGTGGCCGCGGTCGCCGACTGCTTCGTGCTGAGTTTCCGCGCCGTTGCGAATGCCTCGCGGCTCGACTGGAGCGAGATCGACTGCGAGGCGGCAGGCGTGCTCGATCGCACGGACGAGGGATTGTGGTTCACGCGCATCGAGTTGCAGGTGAAGCTGCGGGTCCCGCCGGGAGCCGATCCCGAGCGCGCCGCGCGCTTGCTCGAGAAAGCGGAGCAGAGTTGCCTGGTGTCGAAGTCGCTGCGCTCGCAAGTAACGCTGGGCACCGAAGTGACGGTGGGCTAGCCGAGCATGCCGGCCAGATAATCGAGTTCGGCACGCGTGCTGGCCTCGGTCTGGCCGAGGAAGAAGCTTTCCACGCGCCGCCCCAGCAACGGGATGGGGGCGCGCACCATGAACCGCACGCTGTAGATGCAGCCGCCCGCGGCTTCGGGGCGCAGCTGCAACTCGGATTCCACGGTTACCGGCTGGCCGCGCAGTGACAGCAGCGCGCGTCCCGACCGGGCCGCCCCGCGCACCGACCAGCGTTCGACGATCTCGAGCGTCTGCTGGCTTTGCAGCAGCGGCGACAGGAACGCCGGCACACCGCGTTCGACCTCGCGCGTGAGCGTGACCACGACCTGTTCGTCGTCGTCCTCGACGGTGCAGTCGGCTGCCAGTTCGCCGAGTGCGAGCGAACGCTGGACGAGGAAGTCGGCGTTGCTGAGCAGCCCGAACACGCGCTCCGCGCCCGCCTTGAAGTGATATTCGATAGCCATCGCGCGAAATCCGTGCTCTTTCGTTTGCGTGCGGACGAATTCTAGCCGATCACCGGCAACGCTCGACCACGATGCTGCCGACCGAATAACCGGCGCCGAACGAGCAGATCACGCCGAGTTCGCCGGGCGTGAGGTCGTTGCGGTAACTGTGGAATGCGATGATCGATCCGGCCGAGCTCGTGTTCGCGTAGCGGTCCAGGATTACCGGCGCCTCGTCGGGCAGCGGCTCGCGTCCCAGCACGCGGCGGCCGATCAATTGGTTCATGCTCAGGTTTGCCTGGTGCAGCCAGAGCCGCCGCAGCGCTTCGCGGCCGATGCCCAGCTCATCGATCTGGCGCACGATGATGTCGGCGACCAGCGGGCAGACTTCCTTGAATACCTTGCGCCCGTCCTGCCGGAAGAGCTTGTCGCGAGCACCGATCCCGTTCGGGTCGGCGCGGTTCAGGAAGCCGAAATTGTTGCGGATGTTGTTCGAGAAACTGGTCAGCAGTCGCGAGTCGACGATGCGAAACGGCGCCTGCGCCGCCGGCGCTGGCTCTCCTTCGACGACCACCGCGGTGCAGGCGTCGCCGAAGATGAAGTGGCAGTCGCGGTCGCGGAACTCGAGGTGCCCCGAGCAGATCTCGGGGCTGATCACCAGTGCCGCGCGCGCCGCACCGCCGAGCACCGCATTGCGCGCCATGTCGATGCCGAACGTGGCCGAGGAACAAGCCACGTTCATGTCGAACGCGAAACCGCCGGCACCGAGCGCGGCCTGCACCTCGATGGCGATCGCCGGGTACGGCCGCTGCAGGTTGGAGCAGGCCACGATCACCGCATCGATGTCGGAGGCTTCCCGTCCCGCCTGCTGCAAGGCCTCGCGAGCGGCTGCCAGCGCCATCTCGCATTGCAGCGAATGCTGGTCGTCGGGGCGTTCCGGAATGTCCGGGCACATGCGCCGGGGGTCGAGCACGCCGCTCTTGTCGATCACGAAGCGGCTGCGGATTCCGGACGCCTTCTCGATGAACGCCTCGCTGGATTCCTGCATGGCAGCGCATTCGCCCGCGTCGATCGCGGCGGCGTGCTCGGCGTTCCAGGCGGCTGCGTACGCGTTGAACGCGGCCACCAGTTCCGCGTTCGAGATGGTCTGCGAAGGGGTGAACAGCCCCGTTCCGCTGATCACGACCTGTTGCATCTGCCGCTCCCGTGTCCCACATCATAGGCGCGGCGATTGTACGGCATGCGCGGCTCATGCGTACGTGAAAACCGGGTCTGGATGGTTCCGTGCCCGCCTGCCGACCGTGCCAGCGCGGCGCGTGAGCCATTCCCGCAGGTTCGGCCTATGAGGGAGTCGCCAAAGCCCGCGAAGCGTGCGGTGGCGATTTCGCACCGGTGGGCGTACGCCGCAGGGATGCGGCGTTCGAGCCTACAGGGATGTATTCACGGCGTCCCACGGGTGTGAAATCGCCGTCGCGCGCTGGCACCGTCCCACGGCGAGAGGTTCTTGCGACACCCTCCTGTTGCCGAACGATGTCCGGACAGAGCCCGGACCTACTTGAACTGGCGGATGAGCTGGCTGATCGAGTCCTTGGCGTCGCCGAACAGCATGCGCGTGTTTTCCTTGAAGAACAGCGGGTTGTCGATGCCGGCGAAGCCGGATGCCATCGAGCGCTTCAGCACGAACACCGTGCGCGCCTGGTCGACGTTGATGATCGGCATGCCGTAGATCGGGCTGCCCTTGGACTCGCGCGCGGCCGGGTTCACGACGTCGTTGGCGCCGATCACGATCGCGACGTCGAAGTTCTCCATGCGCGGGTTGATTTCGTCCATCTCCAGCAGCAGGTCGTAGGACACGTCGGCCTCGGCAAGCAACACGTTCATGTGCCCCGGCATGCGGCCGGCCACCGGATGGATCGCGTAGACGACTTCCGCCCCGTTGCCTTCGAGCAGTTCCTGCAATTCCTTGACCGTGTGCTGCGCCTGCGCGACCGCCATGCCGTAGCCGGGCACGATCACCACGCAGGAGGCGGCCTCGAGAATGTAGTACGCGTCCTCGTGTGAAATTGCCCGCACCTCGCCCTCGAGCTTCTCGGCCGGTCCGCCGACGGCGCCGAAGCCGCTGAACAGCACGTTTGCCAGCGAGCGGTTCATCGCCTTGCACATGATCTGCGTGAGGATGATGCCGCTGGCACCCACCAGCGCGCCGGCGACGATCAGGATCATGTTGTTGATCGCGAAGCCCGCCGCGCAGGCTGCGAGGCCCGAGTAGCTGTTCAGCAGCGAGATCACCACCGGCATGTCGGCACCGCCGATCGGGATCACGACCATCACGCCGAGCAGGAACGACAAGGCGACCACGACGTACAGCCAGCGACTCAGTTCGGGGTCGGCCTCCATGCAGAAGAGCACGGTGCTGGCGACGATCGCCGCCAGCAACAGGCCGTTGAACACCCGCTGGCCGCCGAACAGGAAGGGCCGGCCGCTGATGGTCTCGCTGAGCTTGGCCCAGGCGACGACGCTGCCGGTGAACGTCACGCCGCCGATCAGGATCGACAGCGCGATGGTGATCAGGATGAACGTCGTGTTCGGCGTGAACAGCGCGGCCCATCCCACCAGCAGGCTGGCGAGGCCGCCGAAGCCGTTGAACAGCGCGACCATCTCCGGCATCGAGGTCATCGCGACCATGCGTGCCGCGGCGACGCCGATCACGGTGCCGATCAGCAGGCCGAGCGCGATCCAGCGGTAATCGATGATCTGCTGGTCGAGCAGCGTGACCACGACGGCGATCAGCATCGCGACCGAGGAAACCAGGTTGCCCTTGCGCGCCGAGGCCGGCGAGCTCAGCATCTTCAGGCCGACGATGAACAGTACGGCCGCGATCGCGTAGGCGAGGTTGATGACGAGAGTGCCGCTCATGATTTCGCACCGCCTTGCTTCTTCTTGAACATGCCGAGCATGCGGTCGGTGACCACGTAGCCGCCGACGACGTTGATCGTGGCCAGCGCCACCGCGCCGGTGCCGAGCACCAGCGCGAGCGAACCGTGGTCGGCACCCGCCGACACCAGTGCGCCGACCAGCGTGATGCCCGAGATCGCGTTGGACGCCGACATCAGTGGCGTGTGCAGCGTCGACGGCACCTTGTTGATCAGCTCGAAGCCGAGAAATATCGAAAGCATCAGGATGAATGTCAGATATACGGGTTCCACGCGGCGGCCCTCAGCGCTTCAGGTTCTTGATGGTCTGGTTCACGATCGCACCGTCGTGCGTGATCACGCAGCCCTGGATGATGTCGTCCTCGAAGTTCAGCACCATCCGCTTCTCCTCCTTGTGCCAGAACTCCTCGATCAGGTTGTGCAGGTTCGACGAATACATCTGGCTGGCGTCGCGCGCGACGTGGTTGGCCCAGTTGCCGTCGCCGATGATCGTGACGCCGTTCGCCACCACCGTCCGGCCGGCCACCGAGCCCTCGACGTTGCCGCCGGTTTCGGCCGCCATGTCGACGATCACGCTGCCCGGGCGCATGCCCGCGACCATGTCGCGCGTCACCAGCACCGGCGGCTTGCGGCCGAATACCTGCGCGGTGGTGATCACGACGTCGGACTCGGCGATCTGCCTGGCCTGGCCCTGCTTCTGCAATTCCAGTTGCTCCGCGGTCAGTTGCACGGCGTAGCCGTCCTTGGTCTGTCCGGTCTCGCCGAGGTCGATGTGCAGGAACTTCGCGCCCAGCGACTGCACCTGCTCGGCGACCACCGAGCGCGTGTCGAAGGCCACGACCTTCGCGCCCAGGCGCCGCGCGGTGGCGATCGCCTGCAGGCCGGCGACGCCGGCGCCGATCACGAACACATTGGCCGGTTTCAGCGTTCCGGCCGGCGTCATCATCATCGGCAGGATGCGCGGCAGGCGCGAGGCGGCCAGCAACACCATCACGTAGCCGGCGAGGTTCGCCTGCGAACTCAGCGCGTCCATCTTCTGCGAACGCGTGGTGCGCGGAATCATCTCCATGCTGACCGCACTGGTGCCCGCCGTGGCGAAAGCATCGATCAGCGCCGGCTCGTTGAAGGGGTCGAGGTAGCTGACGTGGATCGCTCCGCGTTTCAGCACGGCGATCTCCTCGAGCGGTGGCTTGTGCAGCCGCAGCACCAGATCGGCGCTCGCCAGCAGGCTGTGGCGGTCGGTGGCGATGCGCGCGCCCGCGGCCTCGTAATCGGCGTCCGCATGTCCGGCGCCCGTGCCCAGCCCCGATTCGATCATGACCTCGGCGCCGGCCCGTACCAGCTTCTGCACGCTCGCGGGTATCAGTGCGGCGCGGTTCTCGCCCGGCATCAGCTCTCGTGGAACGCCTGTCAGCATGCGCTGTCTCCTGGTCTTCGTTCGTTGTCGGGGGCTCGAATGTACCGGTCGCCGGCCGGGTCCAGCCCGATTATACGCACGGAACCGGCGCCGGATTCACCCGGGGGGATGATATCGCGTCCCGGGGTTCAGCGGCGCCGCCAACGCAGGATGCTGCCGTCGCGATCGACACTGAGGTAGATCGCATCGTCCGCGTCGACCGCCACGCCAGTCAACGCTCCGCCCCCCGCGTGCCCGGCGATGCCGAGCGGCAAATCGTCGGCGATCGCGTCGATGTCGCCGGTGCGCGGATCGAGCAGCAGCAGGCGCCGGGCGCCGCTTTCGGCCACCGCCAGGCGGCCATCGGACAGCACGGCGATACCCTCGGGGCGGACCAGCCCTGCGGCGAGCGTGCGGCGGCTGCCGTCGTTTGCGAGCAACACCACACGTCCGGTGGCCGACTCGGTGAGCGCGTAACCGTCGCGGGTGATCGCGAGCCCGCCCGGCGCGGCGAAGCCGGTCGCGAGCACGCGCCGTGCGTTCACGTCCTGCGCATCCAGCAGCACCAGGCGGCCACCGTCGGCCGCCTCGGCGACCACGACGTGGCCGGGATCCGGCATCGCGAGTGCGCGCGGCTGCGCCAGTGGAGACCAGCGCGCCACGACCGCCGCGGTCGCGGTGTCGCGCAGCTGCAGGTCCCCGCTTTCCGGACTCGCGGTGGCGAGGCGCGCGCCGGCGGCGGCCGCGAGCAGCGGATAGCCCGAATCGTTCAGCGAGCGGCTGACGTCGCCCACGCGGCCCGAGGCCAGGTCGACCGCCGCGATGCTGAAGGTGTCGGCGACGTAGAGCGTCGGCCCCGACACCGCGATCCCGGCCGGCAGCGTGAGCGGGCTGGACAGCACGGTGCGCACCGCGCCGCCGTCGAGGGCTACCTCGTAGATCGCGTTGTCCGCCATGTTGGTCACGAACAGGCGGTCATCGGCGCTGAAGGCGAGGTTGTCCAGGTTGCCGGGCGCCGTCGCGACGAGTTCGCGGCGCCTGGAGGCGATGTCGATGCGGAAGATCTCGCCGGTCTCGTTGTCGATCGCGAACAGGCGCCCCCGCGAGTCGAAGTTCGCCGCGGCCGGCTGCGTCATGCCCTCGGTGACCACCTCGAGCGCGCCGCCGTCGACATCGATGCACACGATCTGGCCGCGGAACCACAGCGGTCCGCACAGCCGGCCGTCGGGGCCGAAGTCGAAGCCGTTGAGTCCGCCCAGATCGCGCCGCACCAGCCGCGGTTCGTGCTGGCCCGTGGTATCGAACTCCCACAGCGCGTCGCCAAGGAACACCTGGGTGCCGAACAGCCGCCCGCGTGCATCGAGCGCCAGCGAATTGAGTCCCGGCAGCCCGCGGCCGAGCACCCGCAGCGTGCCGTCCGGTGCGCGCGCGTTCATGGTGCCCTGCGAGAAGCCGGTCCAGTACACGGTGCCGTCGGGTCCGAACTCGACGTCGTCGGCCTCGCCGTGCGGCGGTGGCACCAGCACCTCGCTGGCGCCAGTGGCGGGATCGACGCGGTGCAGCGCCTGTCCCATCACGCTGCCGACGTGGATCATGCCGTCGGGCCCGAACGCGAGCCCGTGGATGCCGCGCAGCGGCGAGCCGGGGACCAGCACTTCGCGTTGCCAGGCGTCCTGCCCGCCCGCGGCCGGCATGCAGGCAAGGAGCGCTGCGCCCAGTGCGGCCGAGCGCAGCAGGGATGAATCGATGCGGAACATGCGGTGTCTCACGCCCGGACCTACCGGCTCAGGAACTCGAGCACGGTGGTGGCGAGGCGCCCGTACGGCGGGGCCAGGAACTTCAGCGGGCTGAAGCGCGCCTGCCGGAACACCGGCCGCAGCTTCGAGAAGGTCAGGAAACCCTCGTGCCCGTGGTTTGGGCCCTTGCCGCTGGCGCCGACGCCGCCGAACGGCAGGTCGTGTTGCGCCACGTGGAACAGCGCGTCGTTGACGCTGACGCCACCGGAGATCACGCGCTCGATCAGCATCTGCACACGTGCCTGGTCGTTGCTGAACGGGTAGAGCGCGAGCGGGCGTGGCTGCGCGTTGATGCGCTGGATCACGTCCTCGAGCGCGGTGTAGGCGTAGACCGGCAGCACCGGACCGAAGATCTCGCGCGTCGCGAGCTCGCAGTCCGCCGGCAGGTCCAGCACGAGGTGCGGCGCGATGCGTCGCGTGGACTCGTCCCAGCGCGGCCCCGGCAGCAGCGGGATCACGGTGGCGCCGCGCGCCTCGGCTTCGGCGAGCGCGGCGGTGATGCGGCCGAACGCGCGCGCGTCGATCACGGCCGTCAGGTCGGGGCTGTCGAGCCGCGGGTAGCGCGCGGGCACGATGCGGCGCGCCGCTTCGACGAACTCACCGACGCGGTGTGCGGGCACGAACACATGGTCGACCGTGGTGCAGATCTGTCCGGCGTTGAACAGCTTGACGAACAGGATGCGTTCGGCCGCCGTCGCGAGCGGGTAGTCGTCGCAGATCACCGCCGGCGACTTGCCGCCCAGTTCCAGCGTGACGGGGCAGAGGTTGCGCGCCGCCGCCGCCATCACGCTGCGGCCGGTGGCGCCGGAGCCGGTGAACAGCAGGTGATCGAACGGCAGCTGCGAGAACGCGATACCCACACCGCCGGTCTCGTCGAACACCGCGAGCTTCTGGCGCGGGAAGTAGTGCGGCAGCCGCTCGAGCATCAGCTGCGCCAGATGCCGCGAGTTCTCCGACATCTTGACCATCGCGCGGTTGCCGGCGGCGAAGATGCTCACCAGCGGCAGCAGGCTGAGATTCAGCGGGAAATTCCACGGCACGATCACACCGACCACGCCCAGCGGTTGCGCAATGACGCGGTTGCGCGCACCGGGGAACGTGGACCAGTCGACCGGCCGGCGCTGCGGCTTCATCCAGCGCTTCAGGTGCTTCAGTGCGTGCTCGACGCCGTCGAGCACGGTGACGATCTCGGCGAACAGCGTCTCGTGGCGCGAGCGGTGGCCGTAGTCTGCGGCGATCGCGGCGACGATCGCCTCGCGGTGCTCGCGCACGAAGCGCGCCAGCTGGCGCAGATCCTCGCGTCGTTCGTCGATGGACGGCACGGGGTGGGCCAGGTACGCGGCGCGCTGCAACGCCAGCGTGGCCTCGAGTTCCATCGCACCCGCTTGCGCGGTGCCGGTGTCCGGCGTACTGCCTGGGTCGTGCATCGGTCGTTGTTTTCCGCATCTCGATGACGCCGGCAGCATAGCATGCACGCCCGCCGCGGTTGCCAAAGCCAGACTGCCGGTGCAAGGTTCCGGGCTTGCCTGGCAGGGAGACTCGGGTCGTGCATGCAGGGGTGGATCGCGAGCGGCTTTGCCGCTGGATGGACGGGCAGGGGCTGGGGCGGGGAGAACTGTCGGCGGCCGTCGAACTCGGTGGCGGCACGCAGAACATCCTGCTGCGCTTCACGCGCGACGGACGCGATTACGTGCTGCGCCGTCCCTCGCTGCACCCGCGCCCCGGCGCCGGGGAAACGATGCGCCGCGAGGCACGCGTGCTGGCGGCACTGGGCGCGACGGCGGTCCCGCACCCGCGGCTGATCGCCTGCTGCGACGACGACGATGTGCTCGGTTGGGCGTTCTACCTGATGGAGCCGGTCGAAGGATTCAATCCGCTGAACGGACTGCCCGCGCTGCACGAGGCCTCCGCGGCGATGCGCCGGCGCATGGGATTCGCGCTGGTCGAGGGTTGCGCAGCGCTCGGTGCGCTCGACCACGCGTCGCTCGGGCTGGCCGACTTCGGCCGTCCCGACGGTTTTCTGGAGCGTCAGGTCGCGCGCTGGAGCGCGCAGCTGGCGGGTTACGCCGCGATTGCCGGCTGGCCCGGTGTCGGCGGTCTGCCTGCGGTCGATGCGGTCGGTGCGTGGCTGCAGCAAAACCTGCCCGCGCACTTCATGCCGGGACTGATGCACGGCGATTACCATTTCGGCAACGTGCTGTATCGCCACGACGACGCCGAACTTGCGGCGATCGTCGACTGGGAGATGGCGACCATCGGTGATCCGCTGCTCGACCTCGGCTGGCTGCTCGCCACCTGGCCCGCGGCGCACGAAAGCCTGCCGTGGCGCGGACTGCCGCAGCCTGCGGAGCTCGTCGCGCACTACCGTGAGCGCAGCCGCCGGGACCTCGCGCGCATCGACTGGTACGCGGTGCTCGCCTGCTACAAGCTGGCGATCGTGCTGGAGGGGACGCACGCGCGGGCGTGCGCGGGCAAGGCGCCGCGTGCCACCGGCGAACTACTGCACGAGCGGGCCTGTGTGCTGCTGCGGCGCGCCATCGACTGGATCGGCTGATCGCGGCGCCCGATCGGTTGTGCCGGCCGCGGTGCGCTCCAGCAGCCAGATCGCGAGCGCGCGGCGCTCGCTGGCGTCGAGCTCGAAGGTCGGCATCGGCGCGGTCGGTGCGAGGAAGTAGTCGGCCAGCGAATCCACGCCGTAGCGTTGCCGTAGCGTTTCCAGTCGAACGCCTGCGGGCTGCTCCGGTGCGTGGCATCCCGCGCAGGCGAAGCGTTGCCAGAGCTCCATCCCCGTGTGCCGTGCGGCCGCGATGGCGCCCGCGTCGATTCCCGCCAGCGGATCGGCCCGCTCGGGTTCGCTGCGCACGAGGTCCAGCGTTGCCGCTTTGCGGTCATCCTGGCGCGCGATGCGGTAAATGGCGCCGGCGTAGTCGTCGCTGACGTAAAAGGCCCCGTCGGCGGCTTCGACCACGTCGACCGGCCGCCCCACGATGTCGCCCGCGGACTCGAAACCGTCGAGGAACGCGCTTTCGCGGATCGTGCCGTCGGCGTCCCACTGCAGCAGCACCACTGCGTAGCCGTCGGGGGTCGAACGGTTCCACGAGCCGTGCAGCGCGACCAGCGCCGAACGGCCGAGGCGCGCGACGTTGTCCGAGTGGCGCGGGAACACAATGCCGAGCGGTGCGGTGTGCGCGCGGAAGCCGTGCGCCGGCGCGATCGCGGCGGCGCGTTGCGCCGGATTCGCCGCGCCGAAGTCGGGGTCGGGGATGCCGTCGCCGTTGGCGTAGGGCCAGCCGTAGAAGCCGCCCGCGACGATGCGGTTCAGCTCGCAGGGAGGGAAGTCGTCGCCGAGCAGGTCCCGGCCGTTGTCGGTGGCGTACAGCTCGCCGCTCCAGGGCGCCCAGTCGAAGCCCACGCTGTTGCGCAGTCCGGTGGCGTGCAGTTGCAGCTCCGAGCCGTCCGGGCGCAGGCGCAGCAGCGAAGCGCGCCACGGATGCTCCTCCTCGCAGACGTTGCAGCTCGACCCGACCGTGACGTACAGCCAGCCGTCGGTGCCCATGCGCACGGTACGTGACCAGTGGTTGCCGCCGGCGGGCAGGTCGGAGCGGATGTGCTCGTAGTTGCCGGCGATACGACCGGTCGACTCGTCGAAGCGAACGCGTCCGATCGCGCCGCTTTCGGCCACGTACAGCCAGCCGTCGGCGATCTCGATGCCGTGCGGGCGGTCCAGTCCGTCGAGCAGGACGTGGCGCGCATCGGGCTGCCCGTCGCCGTCGGCATCGCGCGCGAGCAGCGTCACACGTCCCAGACGCGGCTGGCTGAGCAGCAGGTCACCGGCAGCGGTGATGCGCAGCCAGCGTGCTTTCGGCAGTTCGGTGGCGTACAACATGATGGCCCAGCCGTCCGGCACGCGCAGCCGCTGGCGCACGGTCGCGTCCTGCGCGGCGGGCCCGCCGCGGCCGGTCGCGGCGTTCGCCAGCACCCGCCAGTCGGTCACATCGAGGTTCGGCGTGCTCATCACCAGTACCACCACCGCGGCGGCGCCGAGCACGATCACCACGGCGGCCGTGATCGCGAACAGTCGTAGCGGGCGAATGCTCATCGGGCAGTCCGGTTCGGTCAGGACACTTTGCTATAGTGGCCCAACCGATCCGACGCGGGAAGCCGAACATGACGACTGCGGGCAACATGGAGCTCCGGCTGCTGCTGGGCATGACGGTCGCGGTGCTCGCGATCACCGGCTTCCGGCCGTTCGACCAGCTGACGTGGTTCCTCGAGGTGTTTCCGGTGTTGGTGGCGATCGGCGTGCTGGCAGCCACGCGCAGCGGCTTCCCGCTGACGCGGCTGCTGTACTGGTTGATCTTCGCGCACGCGCTGATCCTGATGGTCGGCGGGCACTACACCTACGCGCGCGTACCGCTCGGGTTGTGGGTGCAGGAGCTGTTCGATCTGGGGCGTAACCATTACGACCGGCTCGGTCACGTGGCGCAGGGATTCGTGCCGGCGATGATCGCGCGTGAGGTGCTGCTGCGGCGCTCGCCGCTGGTGCGCGGCAAATGGCTGTTCTTCCTGGTGCTGTGCGTCTGCGCGTTCATCACGGTCGTCTACGAGTTCATCGAGTGGTGGGTGGCGCTGATCGCCGAAGGCGCCTCGATCGAATTCCTTGGCACCCAGGGCGACATCTGGGACACGCACTGGGACATGTTCCTCGCGCTCTGCGGCGCGCTGGGCGCGCAACTGCTGCTGGCGCGTGCGCACGATCGCCAACTCGGTACCGTGGGCCCACGCGCGCGCTCGTAGGTCCGGGCTGTGCCCGGACATTTGTTCGGCCACAGGCCGAACCTACGCGGGTTCTCGTAGGTCCGGGCTGTGCCCGGACATTTGTTCGGCCACAGGCCGAACCTACAGGGT
>CAUJIL010000192.1 GCA_963204845.1 Pseudomonadota bacterium
TGTAGGTCCGGGCTGGGCCCGGACATGTTCGGCCACAGGCCGAACCTACGCGGACGTGCATGTAGGACCGGGCTGGGCCCGGACATGTTCGGCCACAGGCCGAACCTACGCGGACGTGCATGTAGGTCCGGGCTGTGCCCGGACATGTTCGGCCACAGGCCGAACCTACGCGGACGTGCATGTAGGTCCGGGCTGGGCCCGGACATGTTCGGCCACAGGCCGAACCTACGCGGACCGGCATGTAGGTCCGGGCTGGGCCCGGACATGTTCGGCCACAGGCCGAACCTACGCGGACATGTTCGGCCACAGGCCGGACCTGGGGCCGGCACACGCCGCGGCCGCGGACACCGCCGGGATCACAGTCGTCCCGTCCGCAGCAATTCCAGCGGATCGTTCATGCCGAGCACTCCGAGGCATCCGCCCTGCGGCGCGGCATCGTGGGCCCGGTAGCCGAGCACGGCCTGCACCTCCGGCGTAAAGGTGCGGACCTGCTCGAGCGGAGTGGCCAGGAAATTGTTCTCCTCGGTACGCAGCCATCCGAGGCAGAAGCTCACGTGCATGCCTCGTCTGAGTTCGGCCGGCGTCGTGTTCGCACCCGCGGCGTGCAGCGTGGACCCCAGGTACAGCAGGGCCGAACCGGCCGGCATCACGGCCGGGAAGATCTCCGCTTGGCGGGGCACACGATCGACCGGCCAGCGATGGCTTCCGGGAACGACGCGCGTCGCGCCGTTCTCGCGCGTGAACCTCGACAGCGCCAGGATCGACGCCACTTCGATCTCGTAGGGCGCCGTCGCGAGCGCTGGCCAGCATCCGTCGTCCCGATGCATGAACTGGGCGACGGCACCCGGAGTTATTTCGAAGATGTGCGAGTAGTTCAGTTGCCAGGACGAGCACATCGGCAGGAGGATCGCGTCACACAGCGTCCGGTACAGGGGATGCAGCAAAATCTCCCGGCGGAACACGTCCGAATGCGCTGCCAGGGCGGTCAGATGGCGCGTCCGCTTGCCGAATAACGCGTCATAGACCGGGCCGAGGCATGCACGATCGGGAATCTGTTGCCTGACCAGATCGTCGACTTCCAGGTTGAAGGCATCCACAACGCGATCCGCCAGGAAGCCCTCGACGACCAGTGCGCCCTCCTCCTCCAGCACCTCGATGATCGCCGCGGCGTCCGCCGAGGCCGACAGATATCTCAGCATGACACGTACTCCTGCGTGAAAAACGTGGCTTCACTCCGCCTGCAACCCGACTCCTCCCGCCAAACGAACATGCAACCCGGGATCGATCATCCGTCCTGCGCGATACACCGCCGTGACGTCCCGCAGGTGACGGGGATCGCGGAACGGGTCACCGGCGAGCAGCACCAGATCGGCCGGAGCACCCGGACCCACCAGCCCACCGTCGATACCCCACAGACGCCGCGGCCTGCTGGTCGCCGCCTCGAGAACCGATGCGAGCGGCAGACCGGCATCGAGGTAAAAGAACAGTTCATCGACGAGTGCCTTTCCGTGACCGACGCCCGGACTGCCGGCGTCGGAGCCCGCGACGATAGCTACTCCCGTTGTATGTGCGAGCGCGATGTGTGCCAGATGCTGATCGAGGATGCGGCGCAGATGATCGACCGCCGTCGCGCTCCAGCCACCGACGGCGGGATTGGCCCAGTTGAAGTGCACCGGCGAACAGGTGGGAACCCAGGCGATTCCGTGCCTGGCCATACGCTCCAGCGTCCCTGTGTCCATGAAGAAACCGTGCTCGATGGAATCCACCCGCGCGGCCACGGCCACCTCGAGTCCGGCAGATCCGCTGCAATGGGCAAAGGTCTTCAGGCCGCGATCGTGGGCAAGCCGTACGGCCAGCGACAGCGCGCGAGCATCGAACTGCGGCTCCCCTTTCACGGTGCCGCTGGCGAAGTCGATGATTCCCGTCAGGACGATCTTGAGGTCGTCCGCCCCCTGGTCGGCAATCCGGTTGACCAGCGCGCGGATGTCCTCGTCCGAGGCGGCTTCCTTGGCCAGAAAACTGCCGTACCTGGCGGGCCTGCGGATACCGGGCCCCGGCGAGCGAAGCGCCGGCGATCCATCCGGTCGGGCCCGGGTTTCACCGCGTACGGCGTGGTTGATCCCGAAACGGTCACCCGCATCCCTGACCAGCGTGATGCCATGGCGCAGGGTCTCCGCCAGATTCGCTCGCGCCCTCGCGATCATCTCCGACACAGGCCGTTTCAAGTACGCGGCCCGTGCGGCAAGATCCAGTTGGGAACCGTCGAGGAAAACGTGCGCGTGCGCCTCCACCAGCCCCGGCATCAGGAACCGGGCCTGTCGCGATTCGCGGGTGTCGGCCGCAGGAACCGGCATTCCGTCGGTGCCCGCCGCGGCAATGCGCGCGATGCAGCCGCCTTCGATCGCCAGCACATACGGACCGTTCGCGTGGTAATGGATACCGTCGAAGTAGCTGTCGATGACGATCGTCTGGCGCATCAGGCGGTGCCGGACGGGCGCATCAGGCGGTGCCGGACGGGCGCAGGAACCGGCGCAGTCGATGCAGGAACTCCAGCCCCTCCAGTTCGATCAGCTCGCGAAACGCGGCGAGCACCGGATGCCCCTCGGGCAGCGGCGAGTAGTCCAGCCAGGGCGTCGCGAGCACCGTGTCCAGACCCAGCGGCAACGCCAGCGTCACGAACGCACGCTCGATCGCGTGCTGGAGCTTCACGCCGTCGAACTCGCGTGGCGGGAGCATGAGTCCGATGTTCGTCAGACCACCCATGATATGGATGTGCCGCATGCCGGGGTCCGCGCGGACCAGGCCGATCGCGCCGAGCGCGGTATGCGTGCGCCCGTGGTCGTCCGCCGCGAAGGTCGCGAGCGAAACGTCGACGAACATGTCCTCGTTCTGCAACCCGTGGACATCACGCAGTTGCTTCGACACACGCGCCGCGGTCGCGTGTACCTCGCGTGCCGAGTGGTTCGCCACGACCTCGCCGTCCTCCATGCGCTCCGATGCCATGATCATGACCCGGCAAGGCGCGATCCGCAGCAGTTCGAGCAGCTCCGGCCGCCCTTCGGAGATGGAGTTGATGATGGGCTTGCCGCCCCGTGCCCGTTCGCGGTCGTAGGCGTCCAGACAGATTTCCTGAACGTCCAGGCGCGGAAAATCGAAGGACAGCGGGATATCCACCACCTGCTGGATGGCCCGGATGATTTCGACGAGGAAGCGCGGATCGGTCATCGCGCGCTCGCCGGCATTGACGTTCAGGCAGCTCGCACCGGCATCCGCCTGTCGCTTCGCCAGCCTCTGGATGCCCGCGATGTCCTGCGTCTCGAACAGGACGCGCGAGCCGGCGAAGCCCGGATTGATTCTCTCGCCGATCATGACAAACGGATGCATCACCGTGAGCGCCCCTGGTCGCAATGCCGGTCCGGAAAGTTCAATGCCCTCAAATAGCCTTGCTGGAAATCGAGGTCCGCCGCCAGCGGCACGTACTCGATGCGACTGCGCAGTGCATCGAATGCCTGCAGTCCCGAATCGATGTCGAACAACGCCATCTTGGCGCCGAGCAGGGCCGAATTCCCCACCGGCTCGATCAGCGTCTCGGGCGTATCGATCAATCCGATGCGTCGCGCGGCATCACGGTTCACGTAGTTTCCGAACGCCCCCGCCAGGTAGGTCGTAGTCGAACGGCTCGCATCGGAGCCTGAGCGTGCGGTCAGCGTGCGCACGCCCGCCGCGATGGCCCCCTTGGCGAGTTGCAACTGCCTGATGTCGTGCTGGGTCAGCTCGACGCCCGGCGCGAGCCGGAGCGACTTGCCACCGGCAAGCCTTCCGCTCGGATCGATCAACCCGAGCTCGAGCCCGGCCGCGACGGCGTCGACCAGGCCGCTGCCACAAATGCCGCGCGCCACGGAATTGCCGATCACCCGCACCCGGATCCGGCCCCGTTCGACCACGACCTCACTGATGGCGCCGGTGGTGGCACGCATGCCCATGCCGATACGCCCGCCCTCGAACGCCGGACCGGCGGCGGTGGAGGTGCACAACAGGCGTTCGGAATCGCCGACCACGATCTCCCCGTTCGTTCCCAGGTCGATCAGAACCGCGGGCGAAGACCGGCGAGCCATGCCCGTCGCGGCTATTCCGCACAGCACGTCACTCCCGACGAATCCCCCGATACACGGCAGAAACGAGACCACGGCATGCGGACCGAAGCACCATCCCAGCTCGTCGGCACGAAACGACTGCAGGCCGCCTTCACGCGGCTCGAACGGCGCCTGCGCGAGGGGGCCCGGATCGATCCCGCAGAACAGGTGATGCATGAGCGTGTTGCCCGCGATCACGACACGCTCCAGCGACATGCGTGCGTGCGGCGACTGCGGATCGAACAGACGCGAGCAGAGTCCGCCGACCGACTCGCGGAGCTCGCTGGTCATGGCCACGCGGGCACCTGCCAGCGCACGATCGATCCGCGTCATGACATCCGCGCCATGCACCGCGTGCGGATTGACCGCGGTGCTCACTGCCAGAACCCTTCCCGACCGGAGGTCGACCAGCTGCGCGACGATCGTCGTGGTTCCCAGATCGACCGCGATGCCCAGACCGTCCCGCGGCTCGAAGGCGAACGCCGATTGGTCGCCGAGGATCACGGTCTCCCATTGGCCGACCTCGAGGGTGACATCGCACTCGACCGTGCAGCGGCACGCGAGACGCCAGCCCTGCGCGAGTTCCCGCGCGGACAGGATCTCGACCTGGTCGCCACCACCGTCCAGGAAGCCGTCCACCTGCCGTATGCGGCACCTCCCGCAGCGCCCGCGACCGCCGCAGGGAAACTCGACCCCGCATTCCTGCAGGGCCAGACGCAGCGACGCGCCACGCGTGACCTCGATCGTCCTGCCGAGCGGTTCCAGGCGCAGCGTGACCTGCCCGTTCATCGCGATCCGGCTCCACAACCGTTGGCGTGGAATGCCCGGGCGCTGAGGTCCAGGAATTCCCTCGACAGACCGATATCCGCGGGCAGCGGATACTGCCGGACCATCAGGCCGCCGCGTTCGCTGGCGAAGGCCCCGACCATCGCGGCCACTTCGTCGCCTACGTCGTGCGCGCCGAGTCCAGGCCGGGTGCTCCACTGGATATCGAGCGTGTTCCAGAAACAGATCTGCCCGCCGAAGCGCTGCGCGGTCTCGCGGTAACCGGACAAGCGCGGCTGATCGAGCTGCACCACGTCCACCCCGATATCGACCATCTCCGCGATCAGGTCGTTCACGCGCCCGCAGCTGTGCCAGATGAAGTGCATCCCGGCGTCGTGCGCCGCGGCGACGATGCGCTCGTAGCGCGGCTTGAAGTATCTGCGG
Organism: Pseudomonadota bacterium; assembly: GCA_963204845.1. GTDB lineage: Bacteria > Pseudomonadota > Gammaproteobacteria > Pseudomonadales > UBA5518 > UBA5518. The sequence goes on from CAUJIL010000192.1 coordinate 5,343, forward strand.
AAGCTCCGGAGATCCAGATGCGGGCCAGTCTGGGATCCGAGATCCTGCCAGGTCATGAAACCGTCCACGCCACCGATACGGGAGA
>CAUJIL010000193.1 GCA_963204845.1 Pseudomonadota bacterium
GGGCGCCCGGCGCCGGCCACCGGTTCGGGCAGTTCGTGCAGTCGCGTGATGCCGCCCGCGGTCACGCCCAACAACAACTGCGTGCCGGCGACCTCGACCAGCACCACGCGCTCGCGCGGACCGAGCGCGAGTGTGGCGACCACGCGCAAGTCGGCCGCGCCGCCGCCGATGCCACTCTGTACGCGGCGCAGCAGCCAGCCGAGCGCGACGATCGCCAGCACGACCAGCGCCAGCGCCAGCACCACTTCCGTCAGCGATGCGAGCCCCGCGCCGTTGCCCAGCGGTGAGGAAGATGCAACCGGGCCAGCCATGCGTGTGCGCCAGAATTCCGTCGTGGGGAATGGACGAACTCCGGTCAGCAAGTGCCGTGCCAGCGCTGGCCGCTACGCTGCCGTGGCGCCCCCGTGGCAACGCGGCAACGCGGCAACGCGGCAACGCGGAATCAGTCGAGCAGCACTTCCTGCGCGTGTTCCGGCACCACCGCGTCCCAGCCCAGTTCGTCCTGGATGCGCAACCGCAGGGCGTCGGCGGCGGCCGGTTCGCCGTGGGTGATGAAGGTGCGCCGCGGTGCTTCGCGACAGCTCGCAAGCCAGCGCAGGATCTCGTCGGCATCGGCGTGTGCCGACAGCGCGTCGAGGTTGTGGATCTCGGCGCGCACCGGCAGCCAGGCGCCGTGGATCTTGATGCGGTCGGCGCCGCCCACCAGCGCCGCGCCACGCGTGCCCGGCGCCTGGAAACCGGCGAAGACCACGCTGTTGCGGTGGTCGCCGATCAGCGATTTCAGGTGGTGCAGCACGCGCCCGCCCGCCGCCATCCCGCTCGCCGAGATGATCACGCTCGGGTAGTTCTGCCGCGTGAGTTCCTGCGATTCCTCGACCGTGCGCACGTAGGTCGTGGTCGCATCGATCAGCTCGCACTCGTCGTCGCTGAGACGGTGCTCGCGGTGGAAGCGGCAGAAGATCTCGGTGGCGCGGATCGCCATCGGACTGTTCAGGTAGACCGGCACGTCGGGGATCGCCTTGCGCGCGCGCAGGCGCTGCAGCAGGTACAGCACCAGTTGCGCGCGGCCGACCGCGAACGCCGGCACCAGCACGATGCCGCCGCGGCGGATGGTGCGCTCGATGATGTCGCCCAGCACGCGCTCGGCGTCGATCGCGGCGTGGCGCCGGTCACCGTAGGTGGACTCGACGACGAGGTAATCGGCGGGCTCCAGCGGCTCGGGCGCGAACATGATGGGATCGTGGTAGCGACCCAGGTCACCGCTGAACACCAGCGTGCACTCGCCGTTGTCGAGCCGCACGCTGCTCGCCCCGAGGATGTGGCCCGACGGTCTCAGCGTCGCGTCCAGCCCCTTCGCGACCGGATGCGGCTCGCCGTAGCGGATCTCGCGGAACTGGCGCAGGACGTTCTGCGCGTCCTTCTCGGTGAACAGCGGCTCGGCGGGCTCGTGCTTGCTGAACTTCTTGCGGTTGGCGTACTGGGCGTCCTCTTCCTGCAGGTAGCCCGCATCGGGCAGCAGCACGCGGCACAGCGCGTGCGTGGCCGGGGTGCAGAACACGGGTCCGCGGTACCCCTGGCGGTAGAGCGCCGGCAGGAAGCCGCTGTGATCGATGTGCGCGTGCGTGAGCACCACCGCGTCGATGTCCCCGACCGCGACCGGCAGCGGCTTCCAGTTGCGCTCGCGCAGGTTCTTCACGCCCTGGTACAAGCCGCAGTCGACCAGCACGCGCGAGCCGTTGGCACTCACCAGGTACTTCGACCCGGTCACGGTCTGCGTCGCTCCCAGAAATTGCAGTTTCACGTGCTTGCTCCCTTCCAGCCTCGCTTCGAGGATAACGCAGATGCCGCGACGGTGGTGTCCGTTCGGCCCGCGGCCAAACGAGTTTGGCACACCTGTCCCGGCACAAACTCGAAGCGCGCGGCGCCGATTGCGCGCCAGTGGGCGTACGCCGCAGGGATGCGGCGTCCGAGCCTACAGGGATGTATTCACGGCGGCCCAATGGTGCGTGATCGGCGCCGCGCGCCTTGACGAAGCGTGAATCGCTGATGCTTCGGCTAAGATGCCAACGACGAGCGGGCGGCGGGGAGCGCGTGAACAACAATTTCCTGTATCTGCGGCGACTGGGAATCGACACCTACCAGGAACCGGTGGTGTACATGCGCGCCGACTGCGACATCTGCCGCGCCGAGGGCTTCAGCAGCCAGAACCGCGTGCGCGTGAGCTGCGGCGAGCGCCACATCATCGCCACCGTGCACATGGTGCACTCCGAACTGCTGCACCACGACGAGGCCGGGCTGTCCGAGGCAGCGTGGCACCTGCTCGGCGCCGTCGAGCGCGAACCGGCGCAGTTCAGCCACCCGGCACCGGTCGAGTCGATGAGCTTCGTGCGCGGCAAGCTCTACGGCAACCGCTTCAGCCAGCTGGCGGCCAACGCGATCATCGCCGACATCCGCGACGGCAACTACTCCGACATCCAGCTCGCCGCCTACGTGGCCGCATCCGCCGACCAACTGCTCGACACCGCCGAGACGATCGCCATCACGCGCGCGATGGTCGCCTCGGGCAAGCGCTTCGACTGGGGCCGGGTGCCGGTGCTGGACAAACACTGCGTGGGCGGGCTGCCGGGCAACCGCACCACGCCGGTCGTGGTCGCGATCGCCACCGCCTGCGGCCTGACGATGCCGAAGACCTCCTCGCGCGCGATCACCTCGCCGGCCGGAACCGCCGACACCATGGAAACACTGGCACCGGTCACGCTGTCCTTCGAGCAGATGCGTCACGTCGTCGAGCAGGAAGGCGGTTGCATCGCGTGGGGCGGCTCGGTGAGCCTGAGCCCCACCGACGACATCGTGATCCGCGTCGAGCGTGCGCTCGACCTCGACAGCGAGGGCCAGCTCGTTGCCTCGGTGATCTCGAAGAAAGTGGCCGCCGGCGCCACGCACGTGCTGATCGACGTGCCGGTGGGTCCCACCGCCAAGGTGCGCCAGGACGGCATGGCGCGCCGCCTCGCTGCGCAACTGGTCGAGACCGGCGCGGCGCTCGGCGTGCGCGTCAGCGTGCTGTGCACCGACGGCACCCAGCCGGTCGGCCGCGGCATCGGCCCCGCGCTCGAGGCGCGCGACGTGCTGCGCGTGCTGCGCCGTGATGCCGACGCCCCGCACGACCTGCGCGAGCGCGCGCTGACGCTGGCCGCCGCGGTGCTCGAACTCGGCGGCGCCGCGGCACCGGGCGAAGGTCTCGCGCGCGCCACGGCCACGCTGGACTCCGGCGCCGCATGGCAGAAGTTCCGTGCCATCTGCGCCGCGCAGGGCGGAATGCGCGAGCCACCGCTGGCGCGCTACCGCCACCCGGTCGTTGCCGAGCGCAGCGGCGTGGTCGCGCACATCAACATGCGTTCGCTGGCCAAGGCCGCCAAGCTCGCCGGCGCGCCCGCCGACAAGGCCGCGGGGATCGAGATGCACGTGCGCCTCGGCGAGCAGCTCGAGCGCGGCCAGCCGCTGTTCACCATGCATGCCGACACGCGCGGCGAACTGCACTACGCGCTCGATTTCCTCGCCACGCACCGCGAGACGCTGAGCATCGAGGAGCCGGTGCGATGATGCGGCTGCTCGACCTGCGCGACGACGGACTGGGTGCCGCGCTGTGCGTCGCAACCGGCTGGCACCGACTCGCGCACGCGCTGCACGCGTTCCCGGACGGCGAAACCCTGCTGCGCCTCGACGAGGACCTGCGCGGCGCGGACGTCGCGGTGCTGGCCGACCTCGCGCACCCCGAGCAACGTGTGTTGCGGGTGCTGCTCGCCGCCGGCGCACTGCGCGACCACGGTGCCGCGCGCATCGGACTGATTGCGCCCTACCTGCCGTACCTGCGCCAGGACGCGGCGTTCCACCCCGGCGAGGCGATCAGCGCGCGCGTGTTCGCGCGTGTGCTCGAGCGCGAGTTCGACTGGCTGCTCACGGTGGAGCCGCATCTGCATCGCTTCGCGAGCCTGGCGGAGCTGTTCACGGTGCCGGCGCACAACGTGTCCGCGGCCCCGCTGCTCGCCGGGTGGGTGGGTGAGCACGTCCCCGACCCGCTGCTGGTCGGACCCGACGCGGAAAGTGCGCAATGGGTGGGCGCCACCGCCCGCAGGCTCGGCTGCCCGGCGACGGTGCTGCGCAAGGAACGGCGAGGTGACACCGAGGTGCTGGTGCACGGCGCGATCGCGCCGGCGTGGCGCAATCGCACACCGGTGCTGCTCGACGACATGATCTCCACCGGCCACACGCTGATCGAGGCCTGCCGGCTGCTGCGTGCCGCCGGCCTGCCGCCGCCGGTGGTGCTGGCGGTGCACGGGCTGTTCGCTGGCTCGGCGCACGCCGAACTGCTCGCGGCCGGGGCGCGCACCGTACTCACCACCGACGCGGTGCCCCACGCCGCGGGCACGCTGTCGCTCGCGCCGCTGCTCGCCGATGCACTGGCAGGATTTCCACCGGCACCCGGCAACGCGAACTAGCGAGGAAGCACACTCCCACCCATCAGGTACTCGTCGATCGCGCGCGCGGCCTGGCGGCCTTCGCGGATCGCCCACACCACCAGCGACTGGCCGCGACGCATATCGCCTGCCGCGAACACCTTGTCGACGCTGGTGCGGTACGCCTGCGCGCCCTCGGTCGTGGCACGGGCGTTCTCGCGCATGTCCTTCGCGACCCCGAAAGCCTCGAGCACGCTGCCCACCGGCGACACGAAGCCCATCGCGAGCAGCACCAGGTCGGCCTTGACGGTGCGCTCCGATCCCTCGATCTCGATGAACCGCCCGTCCTTCATCTCGACGTCGACGGTGCGGATCGCCTTCAGCTTGCCCTTCTCGCCGATGAATTCCTTGGTCGAGATCGCGAACACGCGCTCACAGCCTTCCTGGTGGCTGGATGAGGTGCGCAGCTTGTACGGCCAGTAAGGCCAGGTCAGCAGCTTGTCTTCCTGCTCGGGCGGCATCGGCAGCAGTTCGAACTGCGTGACGCTGGCCGCGCCGTGGCGGTTCGAGGTGCCCACGCAGTCGCTGCCGGTGTCGCCGCCGCCGATCACGATCACGTGCTTGCCGGCCGCCGAGATCTGCTTCTTCACCTTGTCACCGGCGTTGACGCGGTTCTGCTGTGGCAGGAACTCCATCGCGAAGTGGACGCCGTCGAGCTCGCGACCTGGCGCCGGCAGGTCGCGCGGTTGCTCGGCGCCGCCGGCGAGCAGCACCGCGTCGAAGTCGCGCAACAACTCCTCCGCGGGCAGCGTCTGCTGCGCGAGGTTCGTGACCTTGCTGCCAGCCGGCAGCCCGCCGACCAGCACACCGGTGCGAAAGCTCACGCCCTCGGCGTTCATCTGCGCCACGCGGCGCTCGATCAGCGACTTGTCGAGCTTGAAATCGGGGATCCCGTAACGCATCAGGCCGCCGATGCGGTCGTTCTTCTCGAGCACGGTGACCTCGTGGCCGGCACGCGCGAGTTGCTGCGCCGCCGCGAGCCCGGACGGTCCGGAGCCGACGATCGCCACACGCTTGCCGGTCTTGACCGCCGCCACCTGCGGCACGACCCAGCCCTCGTCCCAGCCGCGATCGATGATCGCGTGCTCGATCGACTTGATGCCGACCGGCACGTTGTTGAAGTTCAGCGTGCACGCGGCCTCGCAGGGCGCGGGGCAGATACGCCCGGTGACCTCGGGGAAGTTGTTGGTCGAGTGCAGCACCGCGAGCGCGGCGCGCCACTGGTCACGGTAGACCAGGTCGTTGAAGTCCGGGATCACGTTGTTGACCGGGCAGCCGTTGTTGCAGAACGGCGTGCCGCAATCCATGCAGCGCGCCCCCTGCTGGCGCGCCTGCGCGGGTTCGAGCGCGATCACGAACTCGCGATGGTGCCCCAGCCGCTCGGCGGCCGGCGCGTAACCCTCTTCCAGCCGCTCGTACTCGAGGAAACCGGTGACCTTGCCCATGTTGCCAATCCTCCGCAGTCGGTCGTGCTCAGGCGCTGGCGGCCTGGCGGGTCGAGTTGATGTCGGCGAGTGCGCGCCGGTATTCGTGCGGGAACACCTTCACGAAGCGTTCACGCGCGTTCTCCCAGTCGTCGAGCACCTCGCGCGCGCGCAGCGATCCGGTCCAGCGGTGGTGCTGCTCGACCAGGGCGCGCAGCAGCGCCTCGTCGGTCTGGCCCTGGTGCCAGACCGCCCGGTCTACGCTTGCCTCCTGCTCGCGCGCCGGCAGCACGTCCTCGAGTGCCACCATCGCGGTATTGCAGCGTTGCGCGAAGGCGCCGTCCTCGTCGTAGACGTAGGCGATGCCGCCGGACATGCCGGCCGCGAAATTGCGCCCGGTCAGGCCGAGCACGACGACGGTGCCGCCGG
>CAUJIL010000194.1 GCA_963204845.1 Pseudomonadota bacterium
CGGCCTCGTGGCGCACGATCTCGGGGTATTTGATCGCCTTCACGGCCATATCCTCGGCCAGCACGAAGCCGAGGCGCTCCTTCCAGTCCAGCCCGAGCGCGCCGACCTGCTTGCCGGCGTCGAGGTGTTCGCGCACCTCGCGGGTCGCCAGGTCCTGCTGGCGGCAGCGCACCACGTTCGCCGCGTTCAGCGGGTCGCGCAGGTCACAGTGCTGTCCGAGCCGCAGGCCTGCGGGCAGCCTTGCGCCGCCGAGCCAGCGCGTCATGATCTCGACCGGGTTGTGCTGCGGCACCAGCGGACGCACGGGCAGCCTTCCGAGGCTGTCGCGCAGCAGGTTCAGCAGGTCCTCGGCGCGCGCCGGGGTCGGCGAATCGATCAGCAGCAGCCCGCGCGTTTCCGCCAGGAACGCGAACGTGAGCTGCGAGCGCGTGAGCGCGCGTGGCAGCAACGTCTGGATCACCTCGTCCTTGAGGTTCGCGCGCTCGCGCTTGTGCAGCTTGCGGCCCTCGGCGTTCTCGATCTCGAGGATCTTCTCGTCGAGCACCTCGCGGATCGCCGCCGGCGGCAGCAGCTTCTGCTGTGTGCGTGCGCACACCAGATGGAAGCCGGTGACGCTGTGCACGAGGTGCGTGGCGCCCGGCCCCATCGGCGACACCCAGCCGGTGCGGCGGGTGTCCATGCCCGCGCACGGCACGAAGGCCTCCGCCTCCAGCCGCTCGCCGAGCTCGGCAGCCGGACAGGGCAACGCGTCGGTCAGACGGTAGATACGCAGATTCTTGAACCACATCGGAAACGGGCCGCTTCGCTGGGGGACGCGGATTATGGACGAGCGCGCCGGCTATCGCCACGCACGATTGCGGGGCGCTGCGGACGCGCCGGGAGGGCCTTTGCGACAGTCCCGGCAAACGCCGCTACAATGCTCGCGCGCACGGGTGCGCGGAGGAGCAGCACTTGCTCGAGATCATCATCGCCGGCGGTTGGGTCATGCTGCCGATCCTGCTCGGTTCGATTGTCGCGCTGGCGATCGGCATCGAGCGCTGGTGGACGCTGGACTACCGCAAGGTGGTGCCCGCCAACACGCTGGCCGAAGTCTGGCAGCTGATCCGCCGCAACGAACTGTCCCCCGAACGGCTGCGCGCGCTGAAGGCGTCCTCGCCGCTCGGCGCGATCCTCGCCGCTGGCCTCGCGAACGCGCACGCCGGGCGCGACGTCATGAAGGAGAGCATCGAGGAGGCCGCCGGCCACGTGATCCACGAACTCGAGCGCTACCTGAACACACTCGGCACGATCGCCGCGATCGAGCCGCTGCTCGGCCTGTTGGGCACCGTGCTCGGCATGATCCAGGTGTTCTCCGACGTGATGCTGCACGGCACCGGCAACGCCGAGCTGCTCGCAGGCGGCATTTCCAAGGCGCTGATCACCACCGCCGCCGGCCTGATCATCGCGATCCCGACGCTGATCCTGCACCGTCATTTCCTGCGCCGCGTCGACACCATCGTCGTCGGGCTGGAGCAGGAGGCGATCAAGCTGGTCGATGCGGTGCACGGCGGACGTCCGGTCGACCTGCGCGAGCAGCACCTCACGTGAAGTTCCGCCGCAAGCCGCGCGTCGAATCCGGCATCGACATCACGCCGCTGGTCGACGTGGTGTTCCTGATGCTGATCTTCTTCATGGTGTCGACCACGTTCACGCGCGAGGCACACCTGCAGCTCACGCTGCCGGAGGCCCGCGGCACGCCGGACCCGATGCGCGACGAGGAACTGGAGCTGGTGGTGGCCGCCTCGGGCGCGATGGCGCTGAACGGGCGCGTGCTGGTGAACTCGCGCCTGGAGACGATCATGGCCGCGCTCGCCGAGGCGGGTGGCGGCGACGCGAAGCGCCCGCTGGTGATCACGGCCGACGCCGCCGCGGCGCACGAGCTCGTGGTGCGTGCGATGGATGCCGCGGGCCGCAGCGGTTTCTCGCGCCTGCGCATCACGACCCGGCTGCCGGAGGGCGGCGGCGGCTGAGGCCGCTGCCGGCGACGATGACCACGGGTGGTGCGCGGCCGGGAGACCTGCGGATCTACGCGCGGCTGCTGGGGTACGTGGTGCCCTACTGGCCGCTGTTCGTCGCCAGCGTGGCGGGCTTCGCGCTGTACTCGGGCGCGCAGGTGCTGCTCGCCGACCTCACGCAGTTCATCGTCGACGCGGTGGGCGGCGCCGCCCACCTCGAGTCGGGGATCGTGGCGCGCAGCGTCGGCGCGCTGCTCGGCGAGGACATCGACATCACGCGCGCGCGCGTGCTGATCCCGCTGGCGATGATCGCGGTGATGGCGCTGCGCGGGATCGGCTTCGTGCTCGGCAACTACTGCCTGCAATACACCGCGAGCATCCTCGTGCACCGGCTGCGCACCGGGCTGTTCGAGCACATGCTCGATGCGCCGGGCGCGTGGTTCGACGCCAGCCCGTCGGGCGTGCTGATTTCGAAGATCACCTTCAACGTCGAGCAGGTGACCGGCGCCGCGACCAAGGCGGTGACCGTGATCCTGCGCGAAGGTGCGTTCGTGATCGGGCTGCTGTTCTACATCTTCTACCTGAACTGGCGACTGTCGCTGGTGTTCGTGCTGGTGGCACCACTGATCGCGCTGGTGGTGTACCTGGTGAGCCGGCGTTTCCGTACCATCAGCCGCAGGATCCAGCGCGCGATGGGCAACGTCACGCACGTGGCGGGGGAGGCGATCGGCGGCTACCGCGTGGTGCGCATGTTCGGCGGCAAGGACTACGAGCGCGGGCGGTTCAGGCAGGCCAGCGACTACAACCGCCGCCAGCAGATGAAGCTCGCGCTGGCGGATGCCTTCGGCCCGGTCACGATCCAGTTGCTGGTCGGGCTGGCGATGGCGTTGCTGGTCTGGCTGGCACTGGACCCTGCGGTGCTGGGGGAGTTGAGCGGCGGGCAGTTCACCGCGTTCCTGGTCGCCGCCGGCATGCTCGCCAAGCCGATCCGCCAGCTGAGCGAGGTCAGCAGCACGGTTCAGCGCGGCCTGGCAGCGGCCGAGGACATCTTCCGCCAGCTGGACATGCAGCCGGAGCCTGATGCGGGCACTTTCGCCGTGGAGCGCGCGCGCGGCGAGATCACGGTGCGCGAGTTGCGCTTCGCGTACGCCCCCGACGCGGAGCCGGTGCTGTCGGATGTCGGGTTCACGGTGTCCCCCGGCGAGACGCTCGCGCTGGTGGGGCGTTCCGGCGGCGGCAAGTCGACGCTGGTCGCACTGCTGACGCGGTTCCATCCGTACCAGCACGGCGCGATCCTGCTCGACGGCGTGGACATCCGCGCGTACCGGCTGCAGAACCTGCGCGCCCAGATCGCGCTGGTCGGCCAGCAGGTCACGCTGTTCAACGACACCATTCGCAACAACATCGCCTACGGCGAACTGGCCGGGCGCAGCGAGGCGGCGATCGTCGCGGCGGCGCGCGCCGCGCACGTGCTGGAGTTCACCGAGCGCCTGCCGCAGGGCCTGGACACGCTGGTCGGTGACGACGGCATGCTGCTCTCCGGTGGCCAGCGCCAGCGCATCGCGATCGCGCGCGCGCTGCTGAAGGACGCGCCGATCCTGATCCTCGACGAGGCGACCGCCGCGCTCGACAACGAGTCCGAGCGCCACGTGCAGGCCGCGCTCGAGGCGCTGATGGCGGGTCGCACCACGATCGTGATCGCGCACCGGCTGTCGACGATCGAGGGCGCCGACCAGATCCTCGTGCTCGAGAGCGGGCGCGTCGTCGAGCGCGGCACGCACACGGAACTGCTGGCGCGCGGCGGGCGGTACGCGCAGCTGCACAGCCGCAGCTTCGAGAGCTGAGCATGCGCGCAGCGCTCGAGAGGCGGCTGCTCGCGCTGTGGCACGCGCCACCGCCGCCGGCCGCGCGGCTGTTGCAACCGCTGGAGACGGCGTTCATCACGCTCGCGCGCCAGCGACGGGAGCATGCCGAGCGACGCGCGGTGCCGCTGCCGGTGCCGGTGGTCGTGGTCGGCAACCTCGCCGTTGGGGGTACCGGCAAGACGCCGCTGGTGATCGCGCTCGCGCAGCTGCTCACGCGCCGGGGCGTGCGCGTGGGGGTGGTGAGCCGCGGCTACGGCGGCCGCGCGCATGGTCCGCTCGGCGTGGACGCCGGCAGCGATGCGCGGCGTTGCGGTGACGAGGCAGTGCTGCTCGCCGCGCGGGTGGCCGGCCCGGTGTGGGTGGGACGCGATCGCGAACGGACCGCGCGGGCATTGCTCGCGGCGACGCCGGTGGATGTGATCCTCTCCGACGACGGGCTGCAGCATTACCGCCTCGCACGCGCGATGGAAATCTGCGTGCTGGACGCCACGCGCTGGCTGGGCAACGGCCATTGCCTGCCGTTGGGGCCGCTGCGCGAGCCGCCGGCGCGCCTCGCCGAGGTGGACTACGTGCTGGCCAACGGCGACGCCGAGGCACCGAGCGTGATCGGCGTGCACGGGCGCATGCGGCTGCTGCCGGGTGCGTGGCGGCAGGTGCGTGACGATGCGCCGCTCGCCGCCGCCGCACCGGCCGCCGGCGAGCGCGTGCACGCGCTCGCCGGCATCGGCAATCCCCAGCGCTTCTTCGCGACGCTGCGCGCGCTGGGTCTGGATCCGGTCGAGCATCCGTTCGCCGATCACCACCGTTTTCGCGAGCGCGAGCTGCAGTTCGGCGACCGGCTGCGCGTTGTTATGACCGAAAAGGATGCAGTAAAGTGTCGCCGCTTCGCCGCGCCCCACTGGCTGGCGCTGGGCATCGAGGCGCAGTTGCCCGATTCGCTCGGCGCGGCCGTGATGCGTTGCATCACCACCCATCCTCCGAGGCCGCTCGCGTGAGTTTCACCGTCGTCATCCCGGCGCGTTTCGCGTCCACGCGTCTGCCCGGCAAGCCGCTGCTCCAGATCGCCGGGCGGCCGATGGTGCGCCATGTCTGGGAGCGCGCCACGCGAAGCGGCGCGCGCCGCGTGGTGATCGCCACCGACGATGCACGTATCCGCGATGCCGCGCTCGCCTTCGACGCCGAGGTCTGCATGACCGCCACCGCGCACCACTCCGGCACCGACCGCCTGCAGGAGGCGGTGCGTACGCTCGGCCTCGGCGACGAGGAGATCGTGGTGAACGTGCAGGGCGACGAGCCGCTGATCCCGCCGGCCGTGATCGACCAGGTCGCGGCGAACCTGGCGGCACACCCGCGCTGCGCGATCGCGACGCTGTGCGAGCCGCTCGCGGACGCCGCGCAGTTTTTCGATCCGAACGTGGTCAAGGTGGTCGCGGGCGAGGACGGGCAGGCGCTGTATTTCAGCCGCGCGCCGATCCCCTGGCCACGCGATGCGTTCGCGCACTCGCGCGAGGAACTGCCGCCGGGCTTGCCCGCGCGGCGCCACGTCGGGATCTACGCCTACCGCGTCGCGTTCCTGCACCGTTTCGTGCGCTGGCCGACCGGCACGCTCGAGGCCTTCGAGTCGCTGGAGCAGTTGCGCGCGCTCGAGCACGGCGAGTCGATCCACGTCGCCGAGGCCGGCGCTGCCGTGCCTGGCGGCGTCGATACGCCGGCGGACCTGGCGCGCGTCGAGCGTCTGCTCGGGGGCGCGGCATGACGGTCGCGGTGCTGTTCGTGTGCCTCGGCAACATCTGCCGCTCGCCGACCGCCGATGCGGTGTTCGCGCACAAGGCGCGCGCGCTGGGCCTGCACCAGCGCGTGCACGTGGACTCGGCGGGCACCGGCGACTGGCACGTGGGACAGGCGCCGGATGCGCGCGCGCAGCGCCACGCGGCGCGCCGCGGCTACGATCTGTCGGCGCTGCGGGCGCGCCAGGTGGTGCCGGAGGATTTCCGTCGCTTCGATTTCGTGCTCGCCATGGATAACAGCAACCTGGCCGAGCTCGAGCGGCTGCGGCCCGGGCCCGACAGCACCGAGCCGCAGCTGCTGCTGCGCTACGGCGGCAGCGGCTTGCTGGAGGTGCCCGATCCGTACTACGGCGGCGAGGCCGGCTTCGAGGAGGTGCTGGACCTGATCGAGGATGCCGCCGACGCGCTGCTCGCGCACATCCGCGCCACCCGTCTCTGATACGCATGCGGATCACCGCCGACGCGCCGCTCGCGCACTGCAACACGCTGCGCCTCCCCGCGCGCGCCGAGTGGTGCGCCAGCGTCGGCACGCCGGCGGAACTCGCCGAGGCGCTCGCGTTCGCCCGCGAGCGGGCATTGCCGGTGCGCGTGCTCGGCGGCGGCAGCAACGTGGTGTTGCGCGAGCGCATCGCGGGCTGCGTGCTGCTGATGCGGATGCAGGGCGAGGAAATCCTTGGGCGCAGCGACGCGGCGGTGCGGGTGCGGGTGGCGGCCGGTGTGCGTTGGCACGATTTCGTGCTCGCCTGCCATGTGCGCGGGTGGTACGGCCTGGAGAACCTGGCGCTGATCCCCGGCACCGTGGGTGCGGCACCGGTACAGAACATCGGCGCCTACGGGGTGGAGCTCGCGGCCTTCGTGGAGGAGGTCGGGGCGGTCGACCGCGCGACCGGTGAGCGCTGCGCCTTCGCGCGCGCCGATTGCCGCTTCGCTTACCGGCACAGCATCTTCAAGGGCGAACTCGCCGAGCGGACGGTGATCACGGACGTCACCTTCCGGTTGCCGCTCGACGCTGCGGTGCAGTCCGGCTACCCGGCGCTGCGCGCGGCGCTCGGCGGCGCCACCGATCCCACGCCGGCGCAGGTCCTGCGGGCCGTGCTCGCGGTGCGCCGCGAACGCCTGCCGGATCCGCAGCAGTTGCCGAACGTCGGCAGTTTCTTCCACAACCCGGTACTGGAGCGTGCACGCTTCGAGGCCCTGCGCGCGCGCCATCCGGACGTGGTGCACTGGACGGACGGCGAGCGCGTCAAGCTGGCAGCGGCGTGGCTGGTGGAGCAGGTGGGTGGCAAGGCGATGCGCGAAGGTGGTGCGCGCGTGCACGAACGCCAGGCGCTGGTGCTGGTCAACGATGGCGGCGCCACCGCCGACGAGGTTCTCGAGCTGGCGCGGCGCATCGTGGCGGCGGTCGATGCGCGCTTCGGCGTGGTGTTGCGGATCGAGCCGGCGATTTACGGTTGAGTCGGGATTTCGATGCAAATCGTGCCGCCGCATGATCCATATGGGTCATGCGGACGGCGCCTCGCGTCGTATATGCTCGCATGCCCCGTAACGGCAGGAACCACCCGGCAGGCAGTACAGCGGTGTCCCCTGGACAGGATGCAGGAGGGAACTGGAGTGCTGAACGATCCACCGAACCGTTTTATCGACGTGCTCGTCGTCGACGATCATGACCTGCTGCGCCTCGGCGTGGTCAGCGCGCTGACGGCGTTGTCCGACATGCGCGTCGTGGCCGAGGCCGCCAGCGGCGAGGAGGCGATCCGCCTCGCGCGCGAGGTGCAACCCGACGTGGTGCTGATGGACCTGCGCATGCCGGGCATGGGCGGACTCGAGGCCGCGCGGCGCATCGGCATGACGCAGCCGCAGACCTGCATCATCGCAGTCACGGCGTGGGACAGCGAGCCGTGGCAGCGTCTCGGGCAGAGCCATATCGCGGCCTGCGTTGGCAAGAGCGTGCAGGTGCCCGATCTCGCGGCGACGATCCGCCGCACGCTGGCGGCGCACCGGCGCGGACGGCAGCCGCCTGCGATCGCGGAACCCACGCGCAACCCCTTCGATACACTGTCGGCGCGCGAGATGCAGGCCTGCACGCTGCTGCTCGCCGGGCATCGGCCGGCGCAGGTCGCGCGTGAGATGTTCATCGCGCCGAAGACGGTGCACTCGTTCCGCTACCGCATCTTCGAGAAACTCGGCGTCGGCAGCGACATCGAACTCACGAAGCTTGCGGTGGCGCACGGCATCGCCGGCGTGCGCGACCCCGATCCGTCCGGGGAACCGCCGTGACAGGATTCGATGCGCCGGCTTTCCTGCGCACGCTGACCGAACTGCCCGGCGTCTACCAGATGTACGACGGCAGCGGTGCGCTGCTGTACGTCGGCAAGGCGCGCAACCTGCGCAAGCGCGTGGCGAGCTATTTCCACGACCGCGGCGCCGGTGGCAAGACGGCGGCGCTGGTGGCGCGCATCGCCGAGATCCAGGTCACCGTGACGGGCAGCGAGACCGAGGCGCTGTTGCTGGAACAGAACCTGATCAAGAGCCAGCACCCGCCGTTCAACATCCTGCTGCGCGACGACAAGTCGTACCCGTACATCTTCCTGTCCGACCGTGAACCGTTTCCGCGCCTGGCGTTCCACCGCGGCGCACGGCGTGCGGCCGGACGCTATTTCGGGCCGTTTCCGGGCACGACGGCGGTGCGCGAGAGCCTGTCGCTGCTGCAGAAAGTGTTTCGCGTGCGCCAGTGCGAGGACAGCTACTTCCGCAACCGCTCGCGGCCCTGTCTGCAGTACCAGATCGGACGCTGCTCGGGTCCCTGCGTCGGGCTGGTCAGCGAGGATGAGTACGCGCAGGCGGTGCGCCACACCGCGCAGTTCCTGGAGGGGCGCAGCAGCGAGCTCGCCCGGGAACTCGCCGACGCGATGGAGCGGGCGGCGGCGGCGCTGGAGTTCGAGCGCGCGGCGATGCTGCGCGACCAGATCCGGGCGCTGCAGGCGGTGCGCGAAAAGCAGTTCATCGAAAGTGGCGACGGCACGGCGGACGTGATCGCCGCCGCGGCTGGCCCCGGCGCCGCCTGCGTGCACGTCTTGTTCGTGCGCGACGGGCGGATCCTCGGCAGCCGCAGCTATTTTCCGCGCTGCCGCCTCGAAGAGACGGCCGCCGAGGTGCTCGCGGCCTTCGTGCCGCAGTTCTATCTCGCCGCGAGCGGCGAACGCGAGATTCCGCGCGAGATCCTGCTCGACGGCGAGTTGCCCGACGCTGCGCTGATCGCCGAGGCGCTGTCCGCGGCCGCGGGGCGCAAGGTCGCGCTGAGCGCGCGCGTGCGCGGCTCGCGCAGCCAGTGGGTGCGGCTCGCGGCGCAGACGGTGCAG
>CAUJIL010000195.1 GCA_963204845.1 Pseudomonadota bacterium
GGGGTTGCACGAGGACGCTCTGCTGCTGCGCGAGCGGCGCGCCGGAGTGCTGGCCGGCAACCTGGCCAACGCGGATACCCCCGACTACAAGGCACGCGACCTCGACTTCCGGGCGTTGCTCGAAGCGGCCACCGGGCAGGGCGAGGCGCTGCGGACCACGCGCCAGCGCCACATCGGCGCCGCCGGGCCGAGCGGTGAGGGGCAGCTTCTTTATCGCCAGCCGACGCAGCCGACGCTGGACGGCAACACGGTCGATGCGGAGATCGAGATGGCGCAGTTCGCGCGCAACGCGCTCGATTTCCAGGCCAGCCTCAGCTTTCTGCAGGGCAAGTTTCGTGGCATCAGCAAGGCATTGAAGGGCGAATAGCGATGTCGATCAACGCGATCTTCGATGTGGCGGGTTCGGCGATGAGCGCGCAGAGCATCCGTCTGAACACGGTGGCCAGCAACCTCGCGAACGCGCAGACCGCGAGTTCCAGCACCGGGGAGACCTATCGCGCGCGCCACCCGGTATTCGCCCCGCTGTACCGGGAACTCACCGGCGGCGCCGCGGACGAGGCGCAGGCCGGCGTGCAGGTGCTCGGCATCGTCGAGAGCGAGGCGCCGCTGCAGCCGCGCTACGAGCCGCATCACCCGCTCGCCGACGAGCAAGGCTATGTGTACTACCCGAACGTGAACGTGGTCGAGGAGATGGCGGACATGATCTCCGCGTCGCGTTCGTTCCAGATCAACGTGCAACTCGTCGATGCGGCGAAGACGCTGGCGCAACGCGTGCTGGCGCTGGGGCAATGAGCGCTGAGCTCAGGCAGGAGAGGATGGCATGAACGAGATCAACGGCTTCAAGGTCAGCTCCGGTGCCTACGAAGCCCTGTCGTTTCGCAAGGAACCCGCGCAGGACAAGAACGAGTCGCTCGGCCAGGCGGATTTCCTGACGCTCCTGATCACCCAGCTCGAGAACCAGGATCCGCTGGCGCCGCAGGACAACACGGCCTTCGTCGCGCAGCTGGCGCAGTTCAGCACGCTGCAGGGAATCGAGGACCTGAACTCGAACTTCGTGTCGATGAACGGCAGCCTGAAGTCCAGCCAGGCGATCCAGGCATCGGCGCTGGTCGGGCACACGGTGCTGGTCGATGCGTCGCGCGCGCGGCTCGCCACCGGCGGGCAGATCATTGGCACCGTGACCGTCGACAAGCCGGTCGAGGACACGCTGCTGAACATCTACAACCAGGCCGGCGTGCTGGTGCGCCAGGAACTGCTCGGCGCCCAGGAGGCCGGCGACATCACGTTCGCGTGGGACGGCCGCGACGCCGACGGCGCCTCGCTGCCGGCCGGGACCTACCGTTTCGAGGCGCTCGGGCTGCGCGAGGGCGAGACCGTAGCGCTCGCCACGGCACTCGGTGCGAACGTGAACAGCGTGACCATCGGCGCCGGCGGCGAGATGACGCTGAACGTCGACGGCATCGGCCCGCTGAAGATCAGCGCGGTCAGGGAAATTCTCTGAGGAGCGCGACACGGTTCGCGCCATCACCCACGCAAGAGGAACAACGAGATGTCATTCAATACCGGATTGAGCGGTCTGCGGGCGGCGACCTCGGACCTGAACGTGACCGGCAACAACATCGCCAATGCCGGCACGATCGGGTTCAAGCAGTCGCGCGCCGAATTCGGCGACGTCTACGCGGCGAGCCTGACCGGCAGCGGTGCGGTCGGCAGCGGGGTGCTGCTGCAGCAGGTCGCGCAGCAGTTCACGCAGGGCAACATCTCGTTGACCGAGCGCGACCTCGACGTGGCGGTCAACGGCCGCGGCTTCTTCATTCTCAACAACGGCGGTGAGCGCACCTACACGCGCGCCGGCGTCTTCGGCGTCGACAAGGACGGCTACGTGGTCAGCAATACCGGTGGCCATCTGGTCGGCTACGCGGCGAACGCGGTCGGCCAGGTCGACCTCGGCAACGAGGTCGACCTGCGCATCGAGGCGTTCAACCTGCAACCGAACAAGACCTCGCGCGCGCGCGTCGGCTTCAACCTCGATGCGGCCTCGGCCGCGCCGGACGCAGCGCTGTACCCGACCTTCGATCCGACCGACCAGAACACGTTCAACTTCGCGTCCTCGGTGACCATCTACGATTCGGAGGGCATCCCGCACATCGCGACGATGTACTTCCGCAAGGACGAGCCCGATCCCGCCATCGAAACCGGGGTCAACAACGACTGGTTCATGTGGCTGGCGATCGACGGCGCGCTGGTCAACGGCGGCAACCCGGCCAACACCACCGATTCACCGCTCGATCCCAACGGGGACAACAGTGCCTTCCTCGTGCGATTCGACGAGAGCGGGCGCCTCGACGCCGGTACCAACCGCTTCGTGATCGACGACTGGGTCCCGGCCCGGCAGATCCAGAGCAACTTCGGATCGAACGCGGAGCCGCTGGGGCCGCTCGGCGGCGCCGCCACACCGACCTACAACGGCGTCGTCGACGACGGCACCTCCGACTTCGTGCTCGACATCAGCGGCTCGACGCAGTACGGCGACGACTTCAACGTCGAGTCCGTGAACCAGGACGGCTTCGCGCCGGGACAGCTCGTCGGCACCGACATCTCCGAGAACGGCGTGCTGTTCGCGCGTTACACCAACGGGCAGTCGCAGATCCTCGGGCAGATCATCCTGGCCGATTTCCAGAACCCGCAGGGCCTGACGCCGATCGGCAACACCCAGTGGGCCGAATCGTTCGAGTCGGGGCAGCCCACGCGCGGGCTCGCCACGGCCGGGGTGTTCGGCAGCCTGCAGGCCGGCGCGCTCGAGGACTCGAACGTCGACATCTCCGAGGAACTGGTCAATCTGATCATCGCGCAGCGCAACTTCCAGGCCAATGCGAAGACCATCGAGACCAACAACGCGATCACGCAGACCGTGATCAACATCCGCAGTTGATGAGGCGTCCGCAAGGCCATGGACCGCGCGCTCTACACCAGCATGACCGGCGCGAAGCACAACACCTTCGCGCAGGCCGTGCACGCGAACAACCTCGCGAACGTGGCGACCGACGGCTTCCGCCGCGATTACGTCGCGGCGCGCAGCATGGGGATCTGGTTTGGCGACGGCCTGCCGACCCGCGCCCACGCGCTGACCGAGCGGCCAGCCACCGATTTCACGATCGGCACGCTGCGCGAGACCGGACGCGACCTCGACATCGCTCTGCGTGGCCCGGGCTGGATCGCGGTGCAGGCGCCCGACGGTTCCGAGGCGTACACGCGCGACGGCAACCTGCACATCACCGCACTCGGTCAACTGGTCACCGCCAGCGGGCTGCCGGTGCTCGGCAACAGCGGGCCGATCGCGGTGCCGCCGGCGGCCAAGGTAGAGATCGGCACCGACGGCACGCTCACCGTGCGCGCGCTGGGGCAGGGGTCGGAGGCGTTGGCGCAGGTGGACCGCATCCGGTTGGTGAACCCGCCGGCGCCGGAGCTCTACAAGGGCGAGGACGGGCTGGTCCGCCTGCACGCGGGAGCGGTGGCACCTGCCGATGCGACGGTGCGCGTCGCCTCGGGATTCCTCGAAGGCAGCAACGTCAATGCGGTCGAGGCGATGACCGAGATGCTCGGCCTCGCGCGCCAGTACGAGGTGCAGGTGAAGCTGATGCGCACCGTCGACGAGAACAGCGAGGCAGCGGCACGTCTGCTGCAGATTTCCTGATCGGGCACCTGGAGTTCGGAGGACAGGATCATGATGAACGCACTGTGGGTGAGCAAGACCGGTCTGAGCGCGCAGGACACGCAGCTCGCGACCGTGTCGCACAACCTCGCCAACGTCTCCACGGTCGGTTTCAAGCGCGACCGCGTGACCTTCGAGGACCTGCTGTACCAGATCCGCCGCCAGCCCGGTGCGCAGTCCTCGGAGAACAACCAGTTGCCGTCGGGGCTGCAGATCGGTACCGGCGTGCGCATCGTCGGCACGCAGAAGGAATTCACCGAGGGCAGCCTGCAGGTGACCGGCAATTCGCTCGATGTGGCGATCAACGGCCGCGGCTTCCTGGAGGTGCTGCTGCCCGACGGCACCACCGCCTACACGCGCAACGGGCAGTTCCACCTGAGCCGCGACGGTGAACTGGTGAACGCCGACGGGCTGGTCATCCAGCCCGCGATCACCATACCCGAGGCCACACGCTCGATCACGATCGGCAAGGACGGCGTGGTGTCGGTGGTGCTCGCCGGGGATCCGGAGGCGCAGCAGATCGGTTCGCTCACCCTGACCGACTTCATCAACCCGGCCGGGCTGGAGGCGATCGGCGGCAACCTGTACCTCGAGACCACCGCCTCCGGCAGCCCCACCAACGGCACGCCCGGGCTCGACGGGCTGGGCACCATCGAACAGGGCAACCTCGAGAACTCGAACGTCGACGTAGTCGAGGAACTGGTCAACATGATCACCACGCAGCGCGCCTACGAGATGAACGCCAAGGTCATCTC
>CAUJIL010000196.1 GCA_963204845.1 Pseudomonadota bacterium
AGGCCGAGGCGCTGGGAACCACCAACGCGCTCGGCCTGCGACTGCTGCAACCGCTGTCGGAGGCGGGCGAACTCGGGCGCCGGATCGCCACTGCCGGCGAAGGCGTGCACGCGATCGTGTTCGCGGTCGACGATCTCGACCGCGGCATCGCCACCGCACAGGCCGCCGGGCTGCGCCTGCTGACACGCGGTGGCGGCCCCGGCGACCGCCCCGAAGCCGAGTTCGATGCGGCCGATTCCTGGGGAATGACGGTCAAGCTCACCGAGCGCCGGCGCGGCTGAGGTTTCCGCAGCTTCACCGTCACGCTCTGCTCGGGCGTCGCACGGATACCGCGAGGGGCTCGGCGGTGGTTCGCGCCCGGACGCATCACGTGACGCATCGTGGCGATGACGGCCTCGCTTCCCGATTACATCGCACCCATCGAACCCGTTCGGGTGCGGGCACGTCGGGCAGGTCAGGGGACGAGTACGCGATCGGCCAGAATGAATCGATACGCAAATGCGAAACCTCAGGGCGAGTCGTCGTCCGGAACCTCGGGCCGACGCTCGCTGCGCCAGACCCGGATGACGCGCACGTGCCTCGGGTCACGCCGGTAGACGATGCGAAACGGTGGCCGGATCAGCTCGCGCAGAAAGGGACGGTCGAACTCGGGCACGATGCGCCCCATCTCGGGTTGATCGGCAAGTGCAGATTCGGCGAGCCGGACGGCGACCCTGGCCATGCGATCACTTCAAGCCGAGCCGTGCCCTGGCTTCTTCGAGCGAAAGCTCTCGGCCGGCTTCCAGGTCGGCGAGACCGGCGACGACCGCTCGCATGAACGCCCGCTCCTCCTCGGCGGCCTCGAAGTCTGTCACCGATTGCACCACCGCCACGCCGCGTCCGCGGCTGGTGAGCAGCACAGGCCGATGCGCATCCGTCGCATGCTCGACGACCCGGCCCGGGTTCACCTTCAGGTCGGTCGGCGGAATCACGTCCCCGGAGAACCTGCTGCCCACGATCGAGTCCGCAGGTCCAGATGTGGCGCGTGACCGCGATTGCCGCGAGCGATGTCGCGGCTTAGGATCGCGGCACAACTCCAAACCACCTCACGGTGACCACCGATGAAGGACACGATCCACGGCATCTGCCGTTCCTGCGCCGCAATGTGCCCGATCGTGATCGACCGCGAGGACGGTCGTCCGGTGCGGATCATCGGCGACAAGCACAACCCGGTCTACTGGGGTTACACGTGCATCAAGGGCCGTGAGATGGTCAACCTGCTGCGCCATCCCGACCGCCTGCTCGGCAGCCAGCGGCGCGAGGCCGACGGCAGCTTCACGCCGATCGGCAGCGCGCAGGCGCTCGACGAGGTGGCGGAGAAGCTGCAGCGCATCATTGCCAGGCACGGTCCGCGCGCGGTGGCGACCTACGCCGGCACCTACATCTTCACCTACCCCGCGACGCAGCCTGTCGCGACGGCGTGGATGAATGCGATCGGCTCGCCGATGATGTTCACTTCGGCCACCATCGACCAGCCGGGGAAGATGATCGCGGCGGCGCTGCACGGCACCTGGAGCGCGGGTCCGCAGGTGTTCGACGACGCCGACACCTGGCTGCTCGTGGGGGTGAACCCGATCGTGGCACATTCGGGCGGCGTGCCGAACCAGAATCCCGCGAAGCGGCTGAAGGAGGCGGTCGAGCGCGGCATGAAGCCGATCGTGCTCGACCCGCGCCGCACCGAGTGCGCCGAGCGCGCCTTCGTGCACCTGCAGGCCCGCCCCGGCGAGGATCCGACGGTGCTGGCCGGGATGATCCGTGTGATCCTCGCGGAGTCGCTGTTCGATGCGGAGTTCGTGCGCGCGCACGTGGCCGGCATCGACGCGCTGGCGGCCGCGGTCGCGCCGTTCACGCCACACTACGTCGAGCGGCGTGCCGACGTGCCGGCCGCCGACCTCGTGCTGGCGGCGCGCACCTTCGCCAGCGCCAGGCGCGGCGGCGCGACCGCCGGCACCGGCTCGAACATGGCGCCGCGCGGCAACCTGACCGAGTACCTGCTGCTTTGCCTGATGAGCCTGTGCGGCCGCTGGCTGAAGGCGGGCGAGCGCGTGCCGAACGCCGGGGTGCTGGGGCCGCGCTTCGCGCCGCGCGCGCAGGCCAAGGCGCCGTGGCAGGCCTGGGGCTACGGCGAGAAACTGCGCGTGCGCGGCTTCAGTGATGCCGCCTGCGGCCTGCCGACTTCGGCGCTACCCGACGAGATCCTGTTGCCCGGCGACGGGCAGGTGAAGGCACTGATCTCGATCGGCGGCAACCCGCTGATGGCCTGGCCCGATCAGAAGAAGACGCTGGCGGCGCTGAAGGCGCTCGACCTCTTCGTCTGCCTCGACATCCAGACGGCGCACAACAGCTGCCACCTGGCGCACTACAACATCGCCTGCACGCACAGCCTCGAGAGCCCCGCGATCACGCTGCCCAACGAGATGCTGAGCTATTTCGGCACCGGCTTCGGCTACTCGGTTCCCTACGCGCAGTACGCGCCGGCCGCCACGGCGCCGCCGCCCGGTGCCGACGTGATCGAGGAGTGGGAGTTCTTCTACGAGGTGGCGCGGCGCATGAGGCTCGAACTGGATATGGCGGTCGCGTATTCCTGGACCACCACCAGCGGCGAACCGGCGCGCTACCGCTTCGACATGACGCGCAAGCCCACGACGGACGACCTGTTCGAGGTGCTGTGCGCCGAGGGCCGCGTGCCGTTCGCGCGCGTGAAGGAGCACCCCGGGGGGCGCGTGTTCGATGACGAGGTGATCACGGTGATGCCCGCCGAGGCAGGACACGAGGCCCGGCTGCAGGTCGGCGACGGTGCGATGGTCGCCGAGCTGCACGCGGTCGCGGCCGAGCCGATCGAGCATGAGGTGTTGCCGGCGTACCCGTTCCGCCTGATCAGCCGCCGCATGCACGCCGTGATGAACACCACCGGGCGCAACAACGCGCGGCAGCTGCGCGGCCGGCACCACAACCCGGCGTTCATGAACCCGCTCGACCTCGAGGTGCTGGGCCTCGATGACGGCGACATCATCCGCATCGCTTCGCGCCATGGCGAGATTGCGGCGATCGTGGAGAGCGAGGACGCCATCAAGCGCGGCGTCATCTCGATGAGCCACTGTTTCGGCGGCACCGATCCGGACTGTCCGACCGACGTGCGCGAGGCCGGCGCCAACACGGGCCTGCTCAGCAGCGTCGAGCACGAGTACGACCCGCACAGCGGCATTCCGCGCATGAGCGCGATCCCGGTCCGTGTCAGCAGGGGCGCCTAGCGCTCACCACATCAGGTCGTCGGGGATCGGGAAGTCCTTGTACGGATCGTCCTCGGCCGGCAGGTCGGCGGCGGGCGTGTTCCACACCACGATCACGTCGGCATCGCGGCTGCGGATGCGCTCGGCGGCGGCCACCGGCACCAGCTCGTGGCCGTTGCCCGAACGCACGATCACGAGCTGGCCGCGGATCAGCTGGTCGCGCAGGCGGGCGTTCACGTACAGTTTCTTGATGACGCCGCGGTCGGCGAAGTTGTAGGCAATGTCGCCGCCCTCGCGCGGCTGGCGGTAGTGCCGCACCAGTTGCGCGATCTGGGCGGCGGTCTCGCGCTGGCGCAGTTCCGCGTTCTGCTGCTGGGCGAGCGCGCGATCGACCTCGGCCTTGTCGCGCAGCGACTGCTCCGCGAGGCGTCTCTGCGCGTCGAGCTCGGCGGCATTCTTGCCGGCCTGCTTCTTCTGCTTGTCTTTCGCCCGGTTGCTTTCCTTCAGCTTCTTCGCGTCGACCAGTCCGGCCTTCAGCAACTGATCCTGCAGGGAATTGCGCATGCTGTACTCCGTTGCTGTGGTGCAAGGCGCCACTCGCCGTGGCGGTCGCGCACTTCGCAGTCTGTTTGCGTTTCGCGCAGGCCCGGTTCGACGGTCAACGATGCGCGGTGCCCGGCGCCTTGTCCAGATGGTGCGGTAACCGGGCCTGACGCGCGACTCCACCAGCGCGCGCATCAGTGACTTCAGCGTGCCGGCGTCGCGACCTCCACGAGACGCCGCGGCGACCGCACGAAGGGGTCGCCACGCGGTCTTCTCGGCCTGGCTCATGAAATCCTCTGGTCGAGCGTGCGACGCGGTCGTATGCTGATTTGCGATCGTCGTGCTCGTCTCCAACCAGAGGAACGCGGAAATGAATGCATCTTCCGTCATCGACAGGGAATTCGAGAAGCGCCTTTCGGACCGTGCGCTGGACGTGCTGATCCGCGCCGGCCTGTTGCTGGCACTGACGCTCCTGTGTTACCGGATCATGCAGCCCTTCGTGACCATGCTGGTGTGGTCGGTGATCCTCGCGGTCACGCTGTACCCGCTGCATCGCAAGCTGGCTGCGAAGCTGGGCGGAAAGCAGGGCGGTGCCGCGACCCTGGTCGTGCTGCTGGGCGCCGTGCTGATCGTCACACCCACCGCGACACTGATGAGTTCCCTCGGGGACTCGTTGCATTCCCTGGTGAGCGGCGTGCGTGACAACACGCTGCACATCCCCCCGCCGAAGGCCTCGGTTGCCGAGTGGCCGCTGGTGGGCAAGCAGGTACACGCGGCGTGGACGAAGGCGCACGCCGACCTGCCCGCCATGGTCAAGAGCCTGCAGCCGAAGATCGGCGAGATGGCCAAGACCATGCTCGGTTTCGTGGCCAGCATTGGCGGCGGGATCCTGAAGTTCCTGTTCTCCTTTGTGATTGCCGGGGTCGTCCTGGCCTTCGGGGAGGCCGGAGCGGGCGCCGCACGGCGGATCCTGCAGCGCATCGGCGGTCTCCAGCGCGGCGCGCAGTTCACGCTGCTGGCGACCCAGACGATCCGCGCGGTGGCGCTCGGCGTCATCGGCATCGCGTTCATCCAGGCCATCATCGTGGGGCTTGCCTTGCTGCTGGCGGGCGTTCCGTTCGCCGGTGCGCTGGCCGGCGTGGTGCTGGTGCTCGGCATCGCGCAGATCCCGGCCTTGCTGGTCACGCTGCCGGCGATCGGCTGGCTGTGGGTCACGGGGACGCACGATACCGTGATGGCCGTGGTGTTCACGATCACGCTGCTGGTGGCGGGATCGGTCGACAACGTGCTGAAGCCCCTGATGCTCGGGCGCGGCGTGGATGCGCCGATGGCAGTGATCCTGCTCGGTGCGCTCGGTGGCATGGCGACCGGGGGCATTCTCGGTATGTTCGTCGGCGCGGTGCTGCTGGCGCTCGGCTACCAGATCTTCATGACCTGGGTCGATGAGAACCCCGAACTGCCAGCGCCCGCCGAGGCGGACGAGTCACCCGCAGGCAGCTGAGCGTGGCACGTCATTGCCCGTCCACAGTCACTCAGCGGAGCGAGACCAATGATCAACAGCCTGCGGGTCGGATTGCCGATGATGGCGCTGTACCTGCTGGTGCAGGTGGCGGCGGCCTATTGGAGCGTGCGCAATTACATGCGCCAGGCCGCCGAACCCGGTGCGCGGTCCGGATTCGTCGCGGGCAGCATGCCGCTCGTGGTCGCCATGCTCATCATGATGGGCGGCAACGTGGTGCAGATCGCGCTGTGGGGCGTCCTGTTCGTGCTGCTCGGCGAAGTCACAGTGCTGGACGAGACGGTCTACCACTCCGCCGTGAACTACGCCTCGCTCGGCTATGGCGACATCGTGATGAGCGCCGACTGGCGGCTCTGCCTGCGCGTCGCGTGGATCGGATAGTCCTGCAGGAAAAGCGCGAATCGCTGGCGCGGCATTCAGCACGCTGACATCTCCGAGGGTGAACTTGAGCCGTTCCCACCGTATGCTCGCACCGAATCAGCGCTGACGCTGTCAGACGTCGGACTCGAACACGAACGTGGCGGCGGAGAGAACGGGGTGCGTGTCGATGCCCAGAGTCCCGAACGGCTCCGCCGCCACGCCGCCGATCCCGTCCGGGTCGTAATAGAGGACGCCGGCCGCACTGTCGTAGACGATGCGATCGTCGGCGTCGTGGGCCGCGGTGGCGCCGTCGGCCGTGTGGAAATGCGCCGAGTCGAGTGTTCCGGGGGGATGCTCGCTGAACGCAGGAAAATACCATTCGTTCAGCATCAGCAGGTCCTCGTCACTGACGAAGTCGGCGATGAACGCGACATTGGCGGCGCCGGGAGTTGTCGCGAAAACGAACCAGTCGGCCCCGCTGC
Organism: Pseudomonadota bacterium; assembly: GCA_963204845.1. Taxonomy (GTDB): domain Bacteria; phylum Pseudomonadota; class Gammaproteobacteria; order Pseudomonadales; family UBA5518; genus UBA5518. The sequence goes on from CAUJIL010000196.1 coordinate 6,174, forward strand.
CGCCGATCAACGTGTCGTGCCCGCCTCCTCCCTCCAGCCAGTCCGGCCCCCCACCTCCGACGAGCGAGTCGTCCCCGCCGAGTCCGCCCAGGCCGTCGCCGAGTTCGCCGCCCACCAGCGTGTCCGCGCCGGTTGCCGAACCCTCGAAGATGACACGCTCGATGTTGCGAACGATCGAATGACCGAACACGGATCCGCCGGCAAGCACGTCCGCGACCGCGAAAACAATGCCCTGCTGATACGTCGAACCGAGGATGATCGCGAGATCCGTGCCTGCGCCACCGTCGAGCACGCGAAACTCGCCATGGTGCACGACCAGCTGGTCGTCGCCGTCGCCGCCGAACAGTCGGTCCAGCGCGCCGTAGCCGTACAAGGAATCCGCGCCGCGGCCGCCCGCCAGCGTATTGGCGCCTTCGTCGTCGAACAACTGGTCGTCCCCGTTGCCGCCGAACAGGCTGTCATCGCCCGCGCTGCCGTTCACGGTATCGTTGCCGGCGCCGGCGTGGACCGAATCGTCGCCGGCGCCCGGGTACAGGTATTCCGGACCGGTGCCCGCGCGCAGCACGTCCGCGAAGTCCGACCCGATGAACTCGAGCTGTTCGATGCTGCGCAGCACCGTGCCGTCGGGGAGAGTCGCTTCGCCCCCGGCCAGCGACAGGAGGTCGAGCTCGATGCCATGGGGTGATCCGGACCACATCAGAAACAGCAGATCGTTGCCCGCGCCGCCGTCGAGCGTATCGGCCCCAGTGCCCCCGAACAGCGTATCGTTGCCCGCGTCGCCGCGGACTTCGTT
>CAUJIL010000197.1 GCA_963204845.1 Pseudomonadota bacterium
GATTGGTTCGGCAACTGGCGTAACATACGGGACTTGTTCGTCCACTGGCCGAACCTACGGGACTTGTTCGGCCACTGGCCTAACCTCCGGGACATGTGCGGCCGCAGGCCGAACCTACGCGGCGCCGAGGACCAGCCGCACCGCCAGGTACAGCACACCGATGAACGCCAGCGTGGCCAGTAACCCGGCCGCAATGAATACCGAGGCGCGCCCGTGGCGGAAATCGCGTTCGCGATGGCGACTCGCCCGCACGCCGAAACCAGCGGCAAGCACGCTGCCGAGCACCTGCCACAGCGTCGGCCGACGCGAAGGATGGTGGTCCTGGTCGTGCTCGGGACTCACCATGCCGCACCCCTGCGCTGGCGCCTGCCGGCGCTGACCGGCAGGCACTCGTCACGGCGCGCGGCCAGCGGCACCACGCGCGGCGCGCGGCCGCGCAGCAGGTGCTTCACCAGCAGCTTGTAGGTGTCCATATCGAATGCGGGCGCGCGCTCGAACAGGTCGCGCTGGCGCAGCTCATCCTCGCTGCGGAAGCTGCCCAGATAGCACCAGCGGTCCACCACGTGCATTTCCTCCCAGCCGTCGGGGTGCCGTTCGACGATACCGATCGCGCCGTCCCATGGCCAGCTCACGAGCTTGAGGCCCGCCAGCGCGGCGGCGAGACGTGCCTGGTGCTGCAGCGGGTGTTCGTGCCCCGCACAGGCGCCGCGGCATTTGCCCACCTGGTAGCGGAAGCACGCGCCAGGCGCCTTCTTCTCGAGCCCGCACAGCCGAAGGCACAGCCGGTGCTCGTCGGCGAGCGCCAGCAGCACCTTCTTTGCCTGCGTCCGCGAACGGAACAGCCCGTGCAGTTCGCGCAGCCCCTCGCTCGCGATGCGCGCTCCGGCGACGATCTCGGGAGTCGCATCGACCTCCGCACGCCAGCGGATCGACACCAGTTCCGCCTGCCGGCGTAGCTGGCGGTTGTAGACCGGTGTGAGCTCCTTCACGAGCTGCGATTCGCGCAGCAGCGCACCCAGCTCGCCGGCGCACTCGCGCCACTCGACCCGCGCCGTCTGCTGCGCCATCTGCATCTCGCGGTGGCTGCTGTGGTCGGCCGCGAAGTGCGACAGCACGCGCGAACGCAGTCGCACGCTCTTGCCCACGTAGAGCGGCGTCTCGCGCTCGTCGAAGAACAGGTAGACACCGGGCGTGTCCGGTAGCGCGTCGAGCTCGGGTTCGGAGAGACGCGGCGGCAGCGCCGGACGCCGCGTCAGCTCCTCGATGTGCCGCTGCAGGCCGCCGGCGTCCTTCGCCGCGACATCGGCCACGAAGCGCCACGTGGCCTCGGCATCGCCGAGCGCCCGGTGCCGCGCCACGCACGCGATGCCGTGGCGTTCGATGATCGCATCGAGGTTGTGGCGCGCGTGCTGCGGGAACAGCCGCCGCGACAGTTTCACGGTACACAGCACCGGCCCGCGCAACCCGAAGCCGCAGCGTTTCAGCGCGTTGCGCAGGAAACCGTGGTCGAAGCGGGCGTTGTGCGCCACGAAGGTCACGCCGTCGAGGCGCCGGTGCACCTCGGCCGCCACGTCCTCGAACGCCGGCTGCCCCGCGACCATCGCGTTGGTGATGCCGGTCAGCGACTGGATCGCGTCGGGGATCGAGATACCGGGGTCGACCAGCTGCTGCCAGCGCTCCACGACCGCGCCGTCGTGCACGCTGACGATCGCGATCTCCGTGATGCGGTCGTACACCGGGTTGCAGCCGGTGGTTTCCAGGTCGACGAAAGCGTAGGCTCCGCGCAACCCGGGCGCGCTCGTCTCTGCTGTATTCATGTACAGCATCTTCGCATGCGCGCAGTCACCACGGCAACCGGCCGGTGATCCGTTCGGGGGCGCGCGCAGTATCCTCGCGCTACGGGGCATGGCGTCCCGGAATACCGGCCTGACCACCGGAATCACCGATCACGGAGCGTCTCAACCATGACATCCATCTACGATTTCAGCTGCAGGACGACCAGCGGCGAGACCCGATCGCTCGCGGAGTACAAGGGCAAGGTCCTGCTGATCGTGAACACCGCCAGCAAATGCGGGTTCACGCCCCAGTTCGAGGGGCTGGAAGCGCTGCACGAGAAATACGCCTCGAAGGGACTCGCGGTGCTCGGTTTTCCGTGCAACCAGTTCGCCAGCCAGGACCCGGGCAGCGACGCCGAGATCCTCACGTTCTGCCAGACGAAATACGACGTGAAGTTCCCGATGTTCGCGAAGGTGGAAGTCAACGGCGCCGGTGCCGAGCCGCTGTACCGCTTCCTGAAGAAGGAAGCGCCGGGGCTGCTCGGTTCGGAAACGATCAAGTGGAACTTCACCAAGTTCCTGGTCGATCGCAACGGCACCGTCGTCGAGCGCTTCGCCCCCAAGGACACGCCGCAGGCGATCGAGGAACGCATCGTCGAGCTGCTGTAACACCTGCGCGCAGCCCGTAGGTCGGCATTCATGCCGACGATGCAGCGTAGGTCGGCATTCATGCGACGGATCAGCGGCGAACCCCGTCGGGTTGAAACCCGACCTACGGCCGGGTATCAATGCTCCCGCGTGGCGCGGAAACGGATGTCGGGCCAGCGCTCCTCGGTGAGGTTCAGGTTCACGCGAGTCGGCGCCAGGTAGGTCAGGTGTCCACCACCATCGAGCGCCAGGTTGTCGTGGGCCTTGTGGCGGAACTCCTCGAGCTTGCGCGGATCGTCGCATTCGACCCAGCGCGCGGTGTAGACGTTGATCGGTTCGTACAGGCAGTCGACCTTGTATTCGTCGCGCAGGCGGAACGCGACCACGTCGAACTGCAGCGTGCCCACCGCCCCGACGATCAGGTCGTTGTTCCTCAACGGCATGAATACCTGCGTCGATCCTTCCTCGGAGAGTTGCTGCAGGCCCTTCTGCAGGTGCTTCATCTTCAGCGGATCCCGGAGCCGGATGCGCTGGAACAACTCCGGCGCGAAGTGCGGGATGCCGGTGAACTTCAGCGCCTCACCCTCGGTGAAGGCGTCACCGATCTGGATCGTGCCGTGATTGTGCAATCCGATGATGTCGCCGGCCACCGCCTCTTCGGTCGCCGAGCGCTCGCCGGCCAGGAAGGTCACCGCGTCGGCCACCCGCACGTCCTTGCCGATGCGCACGTGCTGCATCTTCATGCCGCGCTCGTAGGCGCCCGAACACACGCGCAGGAACGCGATGCGGTCGCGATGGCGCGGATCCATGTTCGCCTGGATCTTGAACACGAAACCGCTGAAGCGCGGCTCGGTCGCGTCCACGTTGCGCGTCTCCGTCGCGTGCGCCTTGGGCGCCGGCGCCCACTCGACGAAGCGGTCGAGCATCTCGCGCACGCCGAAGTTGCCGAGTGCGGTACCGAAGAACACCGGCACCAGCCGGCCGGCCAGGTACTCCTCGCGGTCGAAGGCGTGGCTCGCACCGCGCACCAGCTCGATCTGCATCTTCAGCTCGTCGACCAGGTCGCCGAGCAGCGCGGCGGCCTCGGCGCTGTCCAGCCCCTCGACGCGCATATCGTCCGGGATGCGGTGACCCTGCCCCTGCTGGTACACGTGGATCGTATCGGTAGTGAGGTCGTAGAGTCCGCGGAACCGCTTGCCGGCGCCGATCGGCCAGTTGACCGGCGCGGCGCGGATCCCGAGCACGGATTCGATCTCGTCGAGCAGTTCGATCGGGTCGCGCGTCTCGCGGTCCATCTTGTTCACGAAGCCGAGGATCGGGGTGTCGCGCAGGCGGCACACCTCCATCAGCTTGATGGTGCGGTCCTCCACGCCCTTGGCGCCGTCGATCACCATCAGCACCGAATCGACGGCGGTCAGCGTGCGGTAGGTGTCCTCGGAGAAGTCCTCGTGGCCGGGCGTGTCGAGCAGGTTCACGACGCGCTCGCGGTACGGGAACTGCATCACCGACGAGGTCACCGAGATGCCGCGCTCCTGCTCCATCGTCATCCAGTCGGAGGTCGCGTGGCGCCCGCTCTTGCGCGCCTTGATCGTGCCGGCGAGCTGGATCGCGTTGCCGAACAGCAGCAGCTTCTCGGTGATCGTCGTCTTGCCCGCGTCCGGGTGCGAGATGATCGCGAACGTGCGCCGCCGCGCGACCTCGCGTTGCAGCGCGTCGCGTTCCATCAGCCGAGTTTGCGCCCCGCGCGCGCCGCGATGCGCATGCGCAGCGCGTTCAGCCGGATGAAGCCCTCGGCGTCCTTCTGGTCGTAGGCGCCACGATCGTCCTCGAAGGTCGCGATCGTCGCATCGAACAGGCTGTCGTCGGACTTGCGCCCGACCACCGCGACCGAGCCCTTGTAGAGTTTGAGGCGCACGGTGCCGTTCACGTGCTGCTGCGACGCGTCGATCGCGGCCTGCAGCATGTGCCGCTCGGGTGACCACCAATAGCCGCTGTAGACCAGCTTCGCGTAGCGCGGCATCAATTCGTCCTTCAGGTGCGCGACCTCGCGGTCCAGCGTCAGCGATTCGATCGCGCGGTGCGCCTTCAGCATCACGGTGCCGGCCGGCGTCTCGTAGCAGCCGCGCGACTTCATGCCGACGTAGCGGTTCTCGACCAGGTCCAGGCGGCCGACACCGTTCGCGCCGGCAATCCGGTTGAGGTGGATCATCACATTCGCGGGACTCATCGCCTCGCCGTCCACGCTGACGACGTCACCGCCACGGAAACCGAGTTCGATGTACGTCGGCTGGTCCGGCGCCGCCTCCGGCGCCACCGACCAGCGCCACATGTCCTCCCCGGGCTCCCACCACGGATCCTCGAGGCCGCCGCCTTCGTAGGAAATGTGCAGCAGGTTCGCGTCCATCGAGTACGGCGACTTCTTGCCACGCTTCATCTCGACCGGGATGGCGTGCTTCTCGCAATAGGCAAGCAGCGTCTCGCGCGAGGTCAGGTCCCATTCCCGCCACGGCGCGATCACCTTCACGCCGGGCATCAGCGCGTAGGCGCCGAGCTCGAAGCGCACCTGGTCGTTGCCCTTGCCGGTGGCGCCGTGCGAGATCGCGTCGGCGCCGCAGGCCGCGGCGATCTCCACCAGCCGCTTGGCGATCAACGGGCGCGCGATCGAGGTACCGAGCAGGTACTCGCCCTCGTAGATCGCGTTGGCGCGAAACATCGGGAACACGAAGTCGCGCGCGAACTCCTCGCGCAGGTCCTCGATGTGGATCTCCTTCACGCCCAGCAATTTCGCCTTCGCGCGGGCGGGTTCCAGTTCCTCGCCCTGGCCGATGTCGGCGGTGAACGTCACCACCTCGCAACCGTAGGTCTCCTGCAGCCAGCGCACGATCACCGAGGTGTCGAGGCCGCCGGAATACGCCAGCACCACTTTGCTTACCGCACTCATGCTCGAATCTCCACGCATTGGCCCGGGTCGGGATCGACCGCAGCCGCGTATTCTAGCGGCGCGTTGCGCCCGCGTCCCGGTTCCGGCAGCGGCAAAAGGCCACACCACGGCGCACGCGATACCTCTTCCGCGGCTTTTCCGCTAGCATCGCTGCCTGTTTCCGCGCGGCCCGCGAACGATGCACGAACTCGAGATCCTCCAGCCCGACGACTGGCACCTGCACCTGCGCGACGGCGCGGCGCTGGCGACGACCGCCAACGCCAGCGCGCGGCTGTTCCGGCGTGCGATCGTGATGCCGAACCTGAAGCCGCCGGTCACGACCACCGCCGCCGCGCTCGCCTACCGCGAGCGCATCGTCGCGGCCCTGGAGCCCGGTCGACGCGACTTCGAGCCGCTGATGACGCTCTATCTCACCGACAACACACCGGCCGCCGAGATCCACCGCGCGCGTGACTCCGGCGCGGTGTACGCCGTCAAGCTCTACCCCGCCGGCGCGACCACCAACAGTGACGCCGGGGTGACCGATCTCGCACGCTGCGCCGGCGCGCTCGCGGCGCTGCAGGACACCGGTCTGCCGCTGCTGGTGCACGGCGAGGTCACCGACCCCG
>CAUJIL010000198.1 GCA_963204845.1 Pseudomonadota bacterium
GGCCGCGGCGGAGCTCGGGGCGAGTGGCGGCTTCATCGTGCGCACCGCGGCCGAAGGCGTGGGCACCGAGGGCATCACCGCCGACCTGCGCTTCCTGGTGCGGCTGTGGGCCGCGGTGCGCGAGCGCATCGGGCTTGCGAACGCACCCGCGCTGGTGCATGAGGACCTGCCGCTGGCGATGCGCACGCTGCGCGACCTGGTGCGCCCGGGACTCGAGAAGATCCGCATCGATTCGAACGAGAACTTCGAGAGGCTGCGGGACTTCGCGCGCGAGTTCGTGCCCGAGGCGGTCGATCGCCTCGAGCTCTACCAGGGCGACCGTCCGATCTTCGACCTCTATAGCGTCGAGGACGAGATCGAGAAGGCACTTGGCCGGCGGGTGCAGCTGAAGTCCGGGGGCTACCTGATCATCGACCAGACCGAGGCGATGACCACCATCGACGTCAATACCGGTGCCTTCGTCGGCAGCCGCAATCTCGAGGAGACGATCTTCAAGACCAACCTCGAAGCGGCGACCGCGCTGGCGCGCCAGTTGAGGGTGCGCAACCTCGGCGGCATCATAATCATCGATTTCATCGACATGCAGGATCCCGAGCACCGGCGCCAGGTGCTGCGCAACCTCGAGCGCGCGCTGGAGCGCGACCCGGCGCGCGCCACGATCAGCACGGTCTCGGAGCTGGGGCTGGTGCAGATGACGCGCAAGCGCACCCGCGAGAGTCTCGAGCGCACGCTCTGCGAGACGTGTTCCACCTGCCAGGGACGCGGCACCGTGAAGTCGGCCGAGACCGTCTGCTACGAGATCTTTCGCGAGATCCTGCGCGAGGCGCGCAGCTACGAGAACGACACGCTGCTGGTGCTGGCGGCACAGTCGGTGGTCGACCGCCTGCTCGACGAGGAGTCGGGCAACGTCGCGGACCTCGAGGAGTTCACCGGCAAGACGATCCGGTTCCAGGTCGAGACCATGTATACCCAGGAACAGTATGACGTCGTGCTGTTGTGAGCGACGGCCGCCGCGCGGGTCGCGGCGATGAGACGTGTGCCGATCGTGCTGCTGCGCGGCGCCTGGTACCTGGGCGCCTGCGTGGCGGTGCTGTGCGCGGCGCTGGTCTCGCTCGGGCAGTACTACTTTCCGTACCTCGGCGAACACGAGGACGAACTGCTGGCCCGGGCCGCAGCGAAGCTTCCGTTCGGGGTCGCCATCGACGGCCTGGTGGCCGAGTGGACCGGACTCGCGCCGACGCTGTACGTGCGCAGCCTGCGCCTGTACGCGCGCGACGATCCCGAAGTCACCATCCTGTCCGCCGGGCGCACGGAGCTGCGCGTGGACCTGCTGCGCTCGCTGTACGCGCGCGGTCCGCGCCTGCGGCGCATCGCCGCCGAGGACGTGCAACTCGCGTTCGTCGAGGAGGCCGACGGACGCTGGCACATCGCCGGCACGGCCGGCGCGGGGCGGGTGTCGAATCCCGAGGCGATCGTCGACGCGTTCCTCGCGATCGAGGAGATTGCGCTGCAGCGCACGCGGCTGCTGCTGCGACCGCACGCCGGCGGGGATGTGGAGGCCGAGGGCGCCGAGCTGGCGCTGGAGAACTACCGGCGCTTCCGGCGCCTGCGCCTGCAGACACGCGAGGCCGACGGCGGCGGCGCGATCGACCTGCTGCTCGAGTCCCATGGCGACCCGCGTGAGCGCCGCGATTTCTCCGCGACCGCGTACCTGCGGCTCGACCAGGCGCGGCTGGCGCGGCTGCAGCCACTGCTGCCGCCGAAGCTCGGTCTGCCGGGTGCGACGGTGTCGGGGGAGGTCTGGGCACGGCTCTCCAGCCAGGGACTGGTGACGCTGAACGCCGCGTTGCGCGCGCCCGAGCTGGATCTCGCGCCGATCGGTGGACTGCAGGCGCTGCGCGAGCCGCTGCGCGGACTCGAGCTGCGGCTCGGCGCCGAATGGGATGGCCACCGCGGCTCGGTGTGGCTCGGGGAACTGCGCGGGGAGTGGTTCGGGCAGACGCTCGAGCTCGAGCGCCTGCGCATCGATTTCGATCACGGCGGCCCGTTGCGGCGCGTGCACGTGGCGACCGAGTATCTGGACGTCGGTTCGCTCGCTGCGGCAGTGCAGGGTTCGCAGCTGCTCGATGCGCGCTGGCAGCAGGCGCTCGGGGATCTCGCGCCGTACGGCGGCCTCGCGAACGCGCACCTCGATCTGTCGTTGCCTGCGGGCAATCGTGCGGATTTCCGCTTCCGTGCCGAGCTGAGCGATGTGTCGGTCTCCCCGTGGCGCAGCGCACCCGGGCTGCGCAACGTGCGTGGCTATCTCGACCTTGCACGCGGCAGCGGACTGGCCGAGATCGACAGCGGTGCCGTGTCGCTGGAGTTCCCCCGCCTGTACCGGCATGACCTGGAGCTGGATCGCATCGCGGGTCGCGTGCGCTGGGAGCACGGCCCCGGGGGCGTACGCGTGGGCAGCTCGTTGCTCGAGGCCAGCGCGGGCAATTCCCGGATCAGTGCACTGTTCGACCTCGGGCTGCAGAGTGACCCGGCGGCCGACGACTACCTCGCGCTGTCGTTCGGGCTGCGCGACGCGCCGGCGTCGGCCTATCGCGGCTACCTGCCGTACCTGGCGTCGCAGGCGCTGCAGGACTGGCTCGATGCGAGCATCGAGGGCGGGCAGGTCGAGCACGCCGCGTTGACCTACCACGCGGTGTTCCGCGGCCCCGATCGGCCGTACCGCGACGCGCTGCAACTCGGGCTCGAGGTGCGCGACGCGGAGGTCTCGTATCACCCCGACTGGCCGCCGCTGCGCGCAGGCACCGGCCGCGTGCTGATCGACGACGAATTCGTGCGCGCCGAGCTCGATGCGGGCCGCGTGCTGCAGGGCACGCTCGGCGCCACGCGGCTCGAAGTGCTGCCACGCCGGCGCGACGGGCGGCTGCGGCTGGCGGCGCAACTGGCTGGCGGGCTCGAGGACGGACTGCGTGTGATCAACAACTCGCCGCTCGCGAAGACCACCGGAGGCGCGCTCAAGAACTGGAAGGGCAGCGGTCCGATGGCGCTCAGGCTCGATCTCGACCTGCCGTTCGGGCAGGGACTGGGCGGCCCCGGGGCGCGGCTCGATCTGGCGGCGGACGTCACTGCGGCGCGGCTGTTCGTCGCCGAGCCGGGACTGCAGTTCGAGAACGTACGCGGCGCGCTCGGCTTCGACCTCGCACGCGGGCTCCACAGCGAGCGCATCGACGCCACGCTGTGGGGGCGACCGGTGCATGCGCGCATCGGTGCGACCGGCGATGCGCCGCCGCGCGTGGCCCTGACGGTTGCGGGCAGCGCCGACATCGCACGCGTGGCGGCGTGGCTGAGGTGGGATCTGGACGGCCGGGTCAGCGGCGTGACGCCGTTCACGGTCGAACTGCGGCAACAGGAAGCGCACGGCTTCGGTTTCGTGCTGCGCTCGCCGCTCAGGGGCGTGGTGAGCACGCTGCCGGCGCCGCTGGCGAAGGAGGCCGGGACGGAGACGCCGCTCGAGCTGCGCTGGACCCCGGTAGCAGCCGGAGCGGACCTCGAACTGATGATGGGTGAGGGTATACGCGGCCTGCTGCACCGCGATCGCGACGGCCGCCTGGGTGGCGGCATCGCGATCGGCGGCGAACCGTTGCCCGGGTGGCCACAGCTGCTCGTTTCCGGCCGCGCCCCGGACGCCGATCTCGCGGCCTGGATCGCAGCGGTGCGTGCGCTCGCCGATGCGAACGCGGCGCGCGAGAATCCGGCCGGGACCGATGTGCAGCTGCGGGACGTGGAAATCGACGGCGCGACGCTGTTCGGTGCGCGACTTGACGGCGTGCGGCTCGGTTCCCGCCGTGACGGCGCCGATCAGGTGTTCGAGTTCACGGCCGACGCGCTGGCAGGGGAGTTCCGCGTGCCGGCGACGCGCGGCGATCCGCTGGCGCTCGAACTCGAGCGGCTGGAACTCAGTGCCTTCCTCGGGCCGGCCATCGACGAGCAGGCGTCGGAAGCGTCGCCGACGCCGACGCCGACGCCGACGCCGACGACGCCGTCGCCGGAGGCCGCGGCCACCTTGCCGATCGGCGACGCGGCGGCTTGGCTGCGGTTGCGCGAGACCTGGGTGCCGATGACGAGCGTGCACGTGCGCCGCGCACTGTTCGGCGAGCGCGAGCTCGGCGAGTGGTGGCTGCGTGTCTCCTCGGAGATCGACGCGTTGGCACTGACCGAGGTGAGAGCGACGCTGCCGGGCGGGCGGATCGGCGGACGCGGCGGCGAGGGCGGCGGCAGCGCGCGGCTGCGCTGGGTCGCGGGCGCGTCGCACACCGAATTGCTGCTTGGCCTGTTCAGCGAGGACATCGACCGCTTCTTCCGGAACTGGGGCTACGACAACGTGCTCGAGGCACGCAGCGGTCGCGCCGACGTCGATTTTCACTGGGAGGGCAACCCGGTGGAGTTCGCGATGGAGCGCGTCGAGGGAACGATGGAGTTCGCTTGGCGCGACGGCCGGTTGCTGCGCGCCAGCGGCAACAACCCGCTGATGCGCGCGCTCGGCGTGCTGAACTTCGACGAGGTGTTGCGGCGCATCCGCCTCGACTTCAAGGACTTCTACCAGAGCGGGCTGGCCTTCGACTCCTTCACCGGCGGTATCGAACTCGGCCGGGGGCACGCGCATACGCGCGAGCCGGTCACGCTCGAGGGGCCGTCGGCGCGCATCCGTTTCACGGGCCGCTCTGACCTGCGCTCGGGCCAGATCGATGCCGACCTGATCGTGCGGCTGCCTATCGGCAGCAACCTGCCGTGGGTTGCGGCGCTCGCCGGCGGCCTGCCGGCGGCGGCTGGTGCCTACGTCGCGAGTCGCGTCTTCGAGTCGCAACTGGGCAAGTTCTCGAGTGCGATCTACAAGGTCAGCGGCAAGCTCGGCGATCCCGACGTCGAGTTCGTGCGGGTGTTCGACACCGAGGACTCGACCGCGGAGCCGGCGCCGCAGTCCGCCGCGCCGCAGGCCACTCCGGAGCCTGGCGCGGCGCCGGAAGCCCCGGCGCACCCGCGCCCGGCGGAGCCGTCCCCGTGACCGGCATGGTCCGTGTGGCGGCGCTGCAGATGGTGAGCACCGACGATGTGCCGCACAACCTCGGCCGCGCACGCGAACTGATCGCGGCGGCCGCCGCGCGCGGCGCACGGCTGGTCGTGCTGCCCGAGGGGTTCGCGTATTTGGGAGGCAACGCGAACGCCGAGGTCGGGCGCGCCGAGCGTGACGGTGGCGGCCCGTTGCGCGCTTTCCTCGCCGCGCGCGCGCGCGAGCATGGCATCGTGCTGGTCGGCGGCACGATCCCGGTGGCCGACGCGCACGCGCCGGGGCGGGTGCGCGCAGCCTGTTTCGTGCACGACGAGAGCGGACGCGAGATCGCCCGCTACGACAAGATCCACCTGTTCGACGTCGACCTGCCCGACGCCCAGCGCAGCTATCGCGAGTCCGATACCATCGAGCCTGGCGATGATCCGGTCTGCGTGCCGGGGCCCTGCGGGACGCTCGGACTGGGCGTCTGCTACGACCTGCGCTTCCCGGCGCTGTTCCTGGCGCTGGCCGAGTGCGGCATGGACGTGCTGGCGCTGCCGTCGGCGTTCACGCGGGTGACCGGCGAGGCGCACTGGCACGTGCTGGTGCGCGCCCGTGCGATCGAGCACCAGGTCCACGTGATCGCGCCGAACCAGGGGGGGCGCCATTCGGCGACCCGCGAAACCTGGGGCGGCACGGTGATCGTGGACCCGTGGGGGCGGGTACTCGCGAGCGCCGCCGGCGGCGAGGCGGTCGTGGTGGCCGACATCGATCCGCAGGAGCGCACACGCGCCGGTGAGCGCATCCCGGTCGCGCGTCAGCGGCGTTTCGGCGTGGCGCCGCGGCTCATTCCCGGCTGAGCAGCGCCAGGATCAGCCGGTAGATCTCGCGGTGTGCGTGCCGCGCGCGCGTGGCATCGGAGTCCGAGCGCGCGGTGGTGCGCAACGCGGCGAGCCGCGCGCTGTCGGCCGCGCCGAGCGGCACGCCCAGCGCGCTGCTTCCTTCCTCCAGCACGCGCTCGCGCAGCGCCGCGGCGCGCTGCTCGCGTGCGACCTGCGCACGGTCCGGAGCGCTGAGCGCGGCGATGCTCGCGGTGAGTGCGGCAGGGTCGTGTTCCGCGAGACGCTGCGCGATATGCCGCAGCTGGCGATTGCGCGCCCCGCTCGCCTTCATCGCGGCCGCGGCGCGGATCTCCTGTTCGAGCCCGGCGTCGAGCCCCAGGCGGCGCAGGCGAGCGGCGGGCAGTGCGGCGAGTTCGGCCGCCAGTTCCTGCACGGCCAGGTGCTCGCGCTTGCGTTGTGACTTGCTCGCGGGTGCGGTGTCTTCGTGCCCGTCGTCGCCAGCCGTCATCGGCGGATCCCCTCAGGTGTAGAACAGCGTCGCGAGGCCCAGGAACGACAGGAAACCCACCGCGTCGGTGATCGTCGTCAGCACCACGCTGCCGGCCAGTGCGGGATCGATCCGCAGCGAGCGCATCAGCATCGGCAGCAGCACACCGGCCGCGGCGGCGGCGAGCAGGTTGATGAGCAGCGCCGCGGCGATGCAGAAGCCGATCAGCGGGTCACGGAACCACAGCACGGCGGCGCCCGCGCACACCAGCGCCCACAGCATGCCGTTCATCGTCGCCAGCGCCAGTTCGCGGCTCAGCAGCCAGGGCGCGTTGCGGCGCGCGATGTGGCCAAGCGCCATGCCGCGCACCACCACGGTCAGCGTCTGGCTACCGGCCACGCCGCCCATGCTGGCGACGATCGGCATCAGCACGGCCAGCGCGACGATGCGGTCGATGGTGCCCTCGAACAGCCCGATCACCGACGAGGCGATGAACGCGGTCGCCAGGTTGATGCCGAGCCAGATCGCGCGTCGCGGCGCGGCTTTCAGCATCGGAGCGAACGTGTCCTCGTCCTCGCCCAGACCGGCCATGCTCATCAGCGAGTGGTCGGCGTCCTCGACGATCACGTCGACCACGTCGTCGATGGTGATCCGCCCGACCAGTTTGCCGTTGCCGTCGACGACGGCCGCCGACACCCAGTCGTGGCGGCGGAACAGTCGCGCGACCTCGTGTGCCGGCGTGTCGACCGTGATCGGCTCCACGCCGGTCTGCATCAGCTCGCGTACCGTGAGCTCCGGGTCGCAGACCAGCAGCTTGGACACCGGCAACTGGCCGAGGAAGTCGTCGCCGCGGCTGACCACGAAGATCGCATCGGTCGCGGGCGGGATCTCGCCGAGGCGGCGCAGGTAGCGCAGCACCACGTCGACGGTATGGCGCGGCCGCACCGTGATCGTATCGGTGTTCATCAGGCCGCCCGCGGTGTCCTCCTCGTACGGCAGCACGCGCTCGACCCGCCGCCGGTCGTGCTCGTCCATGCCGAGCAGCACGTCCTGCAGGATGCGCCCGGGCAACTTCTGCAGGATGTCGGCGACGTCGTCGGGCTCGAGGTGCTCCATCAGCGCCACGACGTCGTCGGCGTCCATCTGCGCGAGCAGCGCGCCCATCACGTCGTCGCCGAGTTCCTGCAGGACCTCGCCTTCCTGCTCGGGCTCGATCAGCTGCCACAGGATGTGGCGCGCGCGCGGCGGCGAGGACTCGAGCAGGTGCGCGACCTCGACCGCTCCGAGGTGGCTCAGCACGCGCCGTACGTGGCTCAGCGTGCCGGCGTCGATCGCGGCGAGCAGTTCCTCCAGCCGCTGGCGGATGTCGCCGCGCGCGGGTGGGGCGGTCATTCGTCCTCGCCGAAGCGGTCGGCGATCAGCGCTTCGATGGCCTGCAGCGCCTCGGCTTCGTCCTCACCCTCGGCGTTGACCGTGACGCGGGTGCCGCGCCCGGCGGCGAGCATCATGACCGCCATGATGCTCTTGGCGTCGGCTTCGCGGCCGTCGCGCGTGATACGCACGCGGCTCGAGAAGCGGGCGGCCGTTGTCACCAGCACGGCCGCGGCGCGCGCGTGCAGGCCGAGGCGGTTGACGATCGTGAGTTCCTTGCTGGTCATGGTGTGCGGGATCCGGCCCGGGTGAGTTCGCGGTGGCGCACCTGCACGCCGGGAAACACGGCGTGGAAGCGCTTGCCGAGGCGCTCGCACAGGTAGACGGAACGGTGCTGTCCGCCGGTGCAGCCCAGTGCGATGGTCAGGTAGCTGCGGTTGCCGCGCGCGATGCGCGGCAGCCACTTGTCGAGGTAGGCGCCGATGTCGGCCAGCATCTCGAGCACCTCGGGGCTCTGTTCGAGGAACTCGACCACCTCGGGGTCGAGTCCGTTCAGTTCGCGCAGCGGCGGACTCCAGTGTGGATTCGGCAGGCAGCGCAGGTCGAACACGATGTCGGCGTCGATCGGGATGCCGTGCTTGAAGCCGAAGGACTCGAACAGGATCACCATGCCGGCGCCGGGGTCGGCGATCACGGTCTTGGCGATCAGGTCGCGCAGGTCGTGCAGCGACAGCTGGCTGGTATCGATCGTGAGCGCCGCGCGTTCGGCGATTGGCGCCAGCAGCATCCGCTCGGCCGCGATCGCCTCGTTCAGCGAGGTCTGCGGGCTGCTCAGCGGGTGGCGGCGCCGGGTCTCGCTGAAGCGCTTGATCAGCGTCGCGTCGTCGGCATCGAGGTAGATGATCTCGACCGTGAACTCCGGCGGCAGCATGCGCAGGATGTCGCCGAAACGCGACAGATGGCTCGACATGTTGCGGGCGTCGATGCTCACCGCCATGCGCCGGGTCGCCGGCGTGGGGTCGTCGGTGGCCTGGTCGAGCAGGTCCGGCAGCAGCAGCGCCGGCAGGTTGTCGATGCAGTAGAAGCCCGCGTCCTCGAGCACGTGCAGCGCGGTGCTCTTGCCCGATCCCGAGCGTCCACTGACGATCACCAGCTTGCCGGCGGCGCTCATCGCGAGCGCTCCGGGCGACTGGCCGGTGCCGGTCGCCACGCGCGGAGCGCTGTCGTCGGCATGGCCATCACGTGGCGTCCGCTCAACGCTCGGGGGCGACGTGCTGGCGGTCCTGCGCCTTGCCCTTGTGTTTGTTCAACTGGCGGTCGAGCTTGTCGGCCAGCGCATCGATGGCCGCGTACATGTCCTCGGCCTCGGCGGTCGCGAACAGTTCCGCGCCGGCCATGCGGATCGTCGCCTCGATCCGGTGGCGCAACTTCTCCACGTTCAGCACCACGTCGGCGTGGGTGATCTTCGATTCGTGCCTCTCCAGGCGGCCCAGCTTGCTGGCGACGTACTCGCGCAGCGGCGTGGTGACTTCGACGTGGTGGCCACTGACGTTGATCTGCATGATGGGCTCCTTCAGGTTGTGCCGGTCATCCGGCGTGCGATGCGGCGGCGCCGACCCGGGGTCGTGCCGTCACACCAGCTGTTTCCTTTCGTTCGACGGAGGTATGGACAGCGCCTCGCGGTACTTCGCAATCGTGCGGCGGGCGACGTTGATACCCTGTTCCTCCAGTACCTCGGCGATCTTGCTGTCGCTGAGCGGCTTGCGCGGATTCTCGGCGGCGACGAGTTTCCTGATGATAGCCCGTATCGCGACCGACGAGCATTCCCCGCCGGCGGCCGTGGCCACGTGGCTGGAGAAGAAGTACTTGAGTTCGAAGATGCCGCGCGGCGTGTACATGTATTTCTGCGTCGTGACGCGCGAGATCGTCGATTCGTGCATGTTCACCGCGGTCGCCACGTCGTGCAGGATCATCGGGCGCATCGCCTCCGGGCCGTGCTCGAGGAAACCCTGCTGGCGCTCGACGATGCAGGTGGCGACCTTGAGCAGGGTCTCGTTGCGGCTCTGCAGGCTCTTGATGAACCACTTCGCCTCCTGCAGGTTGTCGCGCAGGAACACGTTGTCGGCCGAGCTGTCGGCGCGGCGGATCAGCGCGGCGTACTGCGCGTTGATGCGCAGCCGCGGCGCGATGTCCGGGTTCAGCTCGACGGTCCAGCGGCCGTTGCGCTTGCCGACCAGCACGTCCGGCACGATGTATTCCGATGCCGTCGCGCCGAGCGCGCTGCCCGGGCGCGGGTTGAGCTGGCGGATCAGATCGATGGCTGCCTTCAGCTCGGTCTCGCCCACGCGCAGGCGCCGCAGCAGCGTGGCGTAATCGCGCGCGCCGAGCAGTTGCAGGTGGCGATCGACGACGGTGCACGCCAGGCGCACCACCGGATCGTCCGCGCGCTGAGCGAGTTGCAGCAGCAGGCATTCGCGCAGGTCGCGCGCAGCGACGCCGGGAGGATCGAAATGCTGGATCCGGTGCAGCACCGCGAGCACCTCGTCGATCTCGACGCTGCCGTCCGGGGTCACGCTGGCGGCGATTTCCTCGACACTCGCGCCGAGCATGCCGTCGGTGTCGATCGCATCGATCAGCGCGGTCGCGATCGCCCGGTCGATGTCGGACATCGGCGTGAGATTGAGCTGCCACAGCAGGTGGTCGGCGAGGGTGGTCGCCGCGGCGGTGTAGGACTCGAAGTCGGCACCGTCGTCGTCGGTGCCGCCGCCGGCCGCCGACGTGGTCGTCTCGTAGATGTCGTCCCAGTTGGTATCGACCGTGAGGTCGGTCGGGATAGCCTCGGCCGCGACGTGCTCGGCGACGTCGGGTTCTGGCGCGTCAGCGGCGGACAGGGCGCCGGACTCCTGCTCCGAGCCGGCTCCGGCACCCGTCGCGGCATCGTCGCCGTCGCCCTGCTCGATCAGATCCAGCAGCGGGTTGCTGTCGAGTGCTTCCTGGATCTCGTGCTGGAGCTCCAGCGTCGAGAGCTGCAGAAGACGGATCGCCTGCTGCAGCTGCGGGGTCATGGTCAGGTGCTGACCCAGTTTGAGCTGCAACGACTGCTTCATGGGCGATATGCAGAAACCTGGGGGGTGGATCGCCACCCGGAAGTGCACTACGTTCGTTTTCAGTGTAGTCGGGGGGGGCGGGCCATGCAATGTGCGCGCCAGACGGCGAGTTCAGAGCCGGAACTGCTGACCGAGGTAGACCTCGCGCACTTTTTCGTGCGCCAGGATAGCCGCTGCGTCACCCTCGGCGATGATGTGTCCCTCGCCGACGATGCAGGCGCGCTCGCAGACGTCGAGCGTCTCGCGCACGTTGTGGTCGGTGATCAGTATGCCGATCCCGCGCTGCTGCAGGTGGCGCACTATGTCCTTGATATCCTTGACGGACATCGGGTCCACGCCGGCGAACGGTTCATCGAGCAGGATGAAGGAGGGCTCGCTCGCGAGCGAGCGCGCTATCTCCACGCGCCGGCGCTCGCCGCCGGACAGCGCCATGCCGCGCGCGTCGCGCAGGTGCGTGAGGTTGAACTCCTGCAGCAGTTCCTCGAGTTTCTCCTGGCGGCGCGCGCGGCTCAGCGCGCGCCGGGTCTGCAGGATAGCGAGGATGTTCTCGGCCACCGTCAGCCGGCGGAACACCGAGGCCTCCTGCGGCAGGTAGCCGATGCCCTTGCGCGCGCGCCCGTGCATCGGCAGTCGTGTGATGTCCTCGCCGCCGAGCAGGATCCGGCCGCGGTCGGCCGGCACGATGCCGAGGATCATGTAGAAACAGGTGGTCTTGCCGGCGCCGTTCGGGCCCAGCAGCCCGACGATCTCGCCGCTCTGCATACCGATCGAGACGTCGTGGATGACCTTGCGCCCGCGGTAGGACTTCGCGAGGCCGAGCGCCTCAAGGCGCATCGCTGGCGCCCTCCGGCTGCGGAGGCTGTCCGGGCGTGGCGGTGCCGTCGTCGGGCTGCTCGGGCTGGGTCTGCGCGTGGCGCGGCTGGATGACCATCTGCACCCGCGACGAACCCGCACTCGCCGATCCGGCGCTCGCCTTCACGCGCTGCTCGCGCACGAAGTACTCGATCCGCTCGCCCTTGACGGTCGAGCCCTCCTGGGTGACCGACGCCTGGTCGATCAGGGTCAGGATTTCGCGCTGCACGTCGTATTGCAGCGTCAGCGCGCGCGCGTAGACGGGTTCGCGGTCCACCGCCGGCTTCTGGTGCATCTTGGCCGGCTTGCCACTGGCGTCGATGCGGTTGACCTGGTTGCCGTCCATCGCGATCGTGACCCGCTCGGCCGAGATGTGCAGGCTGCCCTGGTCGATCTCGACGTCGCCGGTGTAGACGGTCGTGCCCTTGCGCTCGTCGCGCTCGGCGCGATCCGACTGGATATAGATCGGCTGGTTGCGGTCATCGGGCAGCGCCAGCGCGCCGGCTGCGCCGAGCGCGCAGCACGCGGCCGCCACGGCGGCGGCGAAGCGGCGGGCGGCGTGTCTTGCATTCATTGCAGGTGTCCTTCGGGTGGCGCGGGCGGCCGTGCGGCGTGTCGCGGTGTCCATGATATACGTTCAGTGCCGCGGCGAGGCGTCCGCGGGCAGGTAGGGAGCGAGCGCGCGTTCCCACTCGCCGCGCTCGCGCAGCAGCATCTCGCAGGCCTCGCGCACCGCGCCGTCGCCGCCGCGGGCACGGCTCTGCCAGCGCGCCCGGCGAGCCACCTCGGCGCTCGCGTTCGCCACCGTCATCCCGAGCCCCACCGCCATGATCGCCGCGAGGTCGGGCAGATCGTCGCCGATGTAGGCGGTCTCGGCGCGCGCGATGCCGGTGCGCGCCAGCAGTTCGTCGAGCGCCTGCAGCTTGTCCTCGCGTCCCTGCACGCAATCGTCGATGCCGAGTTCGCGTGCGCGCCGCTCCACGGCTGCCGAGCGGCGCGCGGTGATGATCGCCACCCGTACCCCGGCACGGCGCAGCAGCTTGATACCGAGCCCGTCGAGAATGGAGAAGCTCTTGATCTCCTCGGCGTCGCCGATGTAATGGATGCGGCCGTCGGTCAGCACGCCGTCGACGTCGAGCGCGAGCAGCCGGATGCGCCGGGCGATCGATGCGAGGTCCTGCGTCATGCGTGCATGCTCCGCTGGCTGGCGCGCTCGCTCAGGCAATGCCGGCGCGCAGCAGGTCGTGAAGGTGGATCACGCCGGTGGGCCGGCGCTGCTCGTCGACCACGACCAGCGAACTGATCTTGCCTTCCTCGAGCACGTGCAGCGCGTGCGCCGCGAGCGCGTCGCCGGTCACGGTCTTGCAGTCCGCGGTCATGAACTCGGCGATCGGCGTGACGTGGAAGTCGATGCCGCGGTCGAGCGCGCGGCGCAGGTCGCCGTCGGTGAAGATCCCGAGCAACCTGCCATCGTCGTCGGTGATCGTCGTCATGCCGAAGCCCTTGGCGGTCATTTCCAGCAACGCCTCGCGGATCCGCGTGCGCGGCGGCACGCGCGGGATCTCGCGCCCCTGGTGCATGATGTCGTTCACGCGCAGCAGCAGCTTGCGTCCCAGCGCACCGCCCGGGTGCGAGAACGCGAAGTCCTCGGCCGAGAAGCCGCGCGCCTCGAGCAGCGCGATCGCCAGCGCGTCACCCATCACCAGCGCCACCGTGGTGCTCGAGGTCGGCGCGAGGTCGAGCGGGCAGGCCTCGGCCGTCACGCCGACGTCGAGGTTGACGTCGGCCAGTCGCGCCAGCGTGGAGTCCGGCCGGCCGGTCATCGCGATCAGGCCAGCGCCCATGCGCTTGATCAGCGGCACGATGGTCAGCACTTCGGGCGTGGTGCCCGAGTTCGACAGCGCCAGCACCACGTCGCGACCGGTGATCATCCCGAGGTCGCCGTGGCTGGCCTCGGCCGGGTGCACGTAGAACGCCGGCGTGCCGGTGCTCGCCAGCGTTGCGGCGATCTTGTTGGCGATATGCCCCGACTTGCCCATGCCGGTGACGACCACGCGTCCGTCGCCGGCGAGGATGATCCCGCAGGCGCGCTCGAAGGTTTCGTCGAGACGCTCGAGCAACCCCCGCACCGCCTCGATCTCGAGCGTGACGGTGCGCCGGGCCGAGCCGAGGTGCTTGTCGGCGGACGCGGGCGCGTTCATCGTGCCCTGCCGGTTCGCGGGGTGTCCCGGCGCGCGTCCGGGGTCGTGCAATTGGCGGTGAAAGTCACGTAAGCAGCGGTTCACTGGGTTTCCGTAGGGCGCGTATCATAGCCCGTTTCCGGAATCCATGCCGTGTCCGTCGGCGTGCTGCCCGCGGCGGGCTGCGCGCCCCCGGTCCGGCGCGCGCAGGCAGGGTGGGCGAGACATGACGGCGGAAGAAATCAGGAATCTGGTGATCGCGGGGCTGCCCGGGGCCGAGGTCACGGTGGGCGGCGACGGCTACCACATCGATCTGACCGTGGTCGCCGACGTCTTCGACGGCCTGTCGCGGCTGAAGCGCCAGCAGACCGTCTACGCCACGCTGGCCGAGCCGATCCGCTCGGGAGCGCTGCACGCGGTCAACATCCGGGCGCTGACGGTCGCGGAAAGCCGCGCCGGCGGCCGCGGCTGAGCGGCGGCGCGGCCAGCGATGGACAAGCTCGCGATCAGCGGCGGCCGGCCCCTCGACGGCGAGATCCGCATCTCGGGTG
Organism: Pseudomonadota bacterium; assembly: GCA_963204845.1. Taxonomy (GTDB): domain Bacteria; phylum Pseudomonadota; class Gammaproteobacteria; order Pseudomonadales; family UBA5518; genus UBA5518. The sequence goes on from CAUJIL010000198.1 coordinate 14,435, forward strand.
CGAAGAACGCCGCGCTGCCGATCCTGGCGGCCTCGCTGCTCAGCGCCGATACGCTGCGCATCCGCAACGTTCCCCACCTGCACGACATCACGACCATGATCGAGCTGCTCGGCAGCATGGGCGTCGACGTGCTGATCGACGAACGGATGGGCGTCGAGGCGCGCGCCGCCGAGGTGCTCTCCCACGTCGCTCCGTACGCGCTGGTGCGAACGATGCGCGCCTCCATCCTGGTGCTCGGGCCGTTGCTCGCACGCTTCGGTCGGGCGCTGTTCTCTGTCCCGGGCGGCTGCGCGATCGGCTGCCGCCCGATCGACCTGCACCTGCACGGCCTGCAGGCGATGGGCGCCGAGATCGGGATCGATGGCGGCTACATCAATGCCTGTGTGGACGGGCGCCTGCGCGGTGCGCACATCCTGTTCGACAAGGTCACGGTCGGCGGCACCGAGAACCTGCTGATGGCCGCGACGCTGGCCACCGGGCGCACGGTGCTCGAGAACGCCGCGCGCGAACCCGAGATCGTCGATCTGGCGCACTGCCTGCAGCGCATGGGCGCGCGCATCGAGGGCGTGGGCTCCGACACGCTGGTGATCGAGGGTGTGGAGCGCCTGCACGGCTGCGACTACTCGGTGATGCCCGACCGCATCGAGACCGGTACCTTCCTGGTCGCGGCGGCGGCGACACGCGGGCGGGTCCGGCTGCGCGACACGCGCGCCGATCTGCTCGAGGCGGTGCTCGTGAAGCTCACCGAGGCCGGCGCGCACATCGAGCACGGCGCGGACTGGATCACGCTCGACATGCAGGGCCGGCGTCCGCGCGCGGTCAGCATCCGGACCGCGCCGTACCCGGCGTTCCCGACCGATATGCAGGCGCAGTACACGGCGATGAACGCGATCGCCGAGGGCACCTCGACGATGACCGAGACGATCTTCGAGAACCGCCTGATCCAGGTGCACGAGATGAACCGGATGGGGGCGCACATCACGGTCGAGGGGCACACCGCGATCGTCGAGGGCGTCGAGGAACTGCGCGGAGCGCCGGTGATGGCCTCTGACCTGCGCGCGTCCGCCAGCCTGGTGATCGCCGGGCTCGTCGCGCGAGGCGAGACGGTGATCGATCGCATCTACCACATCGACCGTGGCTACGAGTGCATCGAGGAGAAGCTGCAGATGCTGGGCGCGCAGATCCGCCGGGTGGGGTCGTGAGCGTGGCCGGGCCACTCACGCTGGCGCTGACGCGCGGGCGCATCCTGAAGGATTGCCTGCCGCTGCTGGCGGCCGCCGGCATCGTGCCCGAGGAGGACCCCGGTTCGAGCCGCAAGCTGGTGATCGGCACCAGCCGCCCCGACGTGCGGCTGCTGGTGCTGCGCGGCTCGGACGTGACCGTCTACGTGCGTCACGGCGCGGCCGACGCCGGTGTGGTCGGACGCGACATGCTGCTCGAGGCCGGCAGCGAAGGCCTCTACGAGCCGCTCGACCTGGGCATCGCGCGTTGCCGCCTGATGACCGCCGGCATGGCGGGCTGCGCGCCGATCGGTGCGCGTGTGCGGGTGGCGACGAAGTTCGTGAACGTCGCGCGGCGCTTCTACGCGGCGCAGGGCGTGCAGGCCGACATCATCAAGCTCTACGGTGCCATGGAGCTTGCGCCGGTGCTCGGGCTCGCCGAGCGGATCGTCGACATCGTCGATACCGGCAATACGCTGCGCGCCAACGGACTCGAACCGCTGGAGACGATCGCCGAGGTCAGTTCGCGGCTGGTCGTGAACAAGGCGGCGATGAAACTGCGTCCGCGTCTGCTCGGCGAACTGGTCGACGGGCTCGCGCACGCGGTGGCCTGCCGCGACGCGCAGGCTGCGGAGGCGCCGCGGTGATCCGCCGCCTCGACGCCACCGCACCCGGTTTCGACACCGAGCTGGCCGGGCTGCTCGCGGTCGCTACCGCGCGCGATCCGGGGCTCGCCGCGCGCGTGGCGGCGATCGTCGAGGACCTGCGCGCGCGCCGCGACGCGGCGTTGCTCGAGTACACCAACCGCTTCGACGCGCGCACGCTGGCGGCCGCGGCGGAGCTGGAGGTCGACGCCGCGGCGCGTGCCGCGGCGCTGGCGCGGATCGCGCCGCCGCTGCGCGCGGCCCTGCAGGAAGCCGCCGAACGCATCGCCGATTACCACCAGCGCCAGCGGCAGGACTCGTGGCAGTACCACGACGCCGACGGCAACCTGCTTGGTCAGCGCATCACACCGCTCGGTCGGGTCGGGATCTCCGTCCCCGGCGGCGCGGTCCTCGAGA
>CAUJIL010000199.1 GCA_963204845.1 Pseudomonadota bacterium
CGCATCAACGCCGCCGAGTACGCGTTCCTCGAGCTGCTGCGCGAGTTCGACCTCCGCCAGGGCTGGAAGGCGTACCAGTTCAACAACTGCGCCGAATGGCTGAACATGAAGTGCGGCATCGTCGTCGGCACCGCGCGCGAGAAGGTGCGCGTGGCGGCCGCGCTGTTCGATCTGCCACGCATCTCGCGTGCCTTCGCCGCCGGCGAGCTGTCGTACTCCAAGGTCCGCTCGCTCAGCCGCGTGGCCACGCCGCACACCGAGGCGCAGTTGCTCGACTACGCGCAGCAGGCTACCGCCGAGCAGGTGCAGCGGCGCTGCCAGCAATTGCGCAACGCCGACCGTGCGGCGTCCACGCACGACGTGAACGAGATCCACCGCAACCGCTTCCTGTGCCGCTCGCTCGACGGCTCCGGGCGGATGACGATTTCCGTCGAGCTCACCGAGGAGGCGGGCGCGCTGGTGATGGCGGCGCTGGAGCGCGCGCTGGCCGACGCATCACGTGATGCGTCGGCGCCGCAGGACGAAGCGTCCCTGCACGCGCGCCAGGCCGACGCGCTGGTCGACGTGGCGCGGGCGTATCTCGCGGGAGAACCGGGCAGGAGCGCCTCGCCCGCGGATCACTACCAGGTGGTGGTGCACGTCGACGAGGCGGCGCTGCGCGCCGAACCGCGCGCGGGCGCGCGCAGCGAGCTGCCCATCGAGAGCGTTCGCCGTCTGTGCTGCGATGCCGGCGTGGTGGTGGTCACGGAAGACGCCGGGGGCAATCCGCTCGACCTGGGGCGCAAGCACCGCGTCGTGCAGCCGGCGCTGCGCCGTGCGCTGGTGGCGCGCGACCGGCACTGCTGTTATCCCGGCTGCGCGCACACGCGCTGGCTGGAGGCGCATCACGTGATGCACTGGATCGACGGCGGCAAGACCAGCCTCGACAACACCCTGCTGCTGTGTTCGGCGCACCACCGCCGCCTGCACGAGGGCGGTTACCGCATCCGCACCAACCATGCCGGCGAGTGGTACTTCGAGACGGCGGCGGGCAAGCGGCTCGCTTCGTGAGGCCGGAGTTTCTCGAGCGTCATGACCTGGAGCAAGCCTGTTGGCAACAACGCGTTGTGGATTGCTGCCCACGCGCTGGCACCGGACGTGCCGCTGGTCAGCAATAGCCTGCGCGAATTCGAGCGCTGGTTCATCATGTTCATCGCGCCGAGCACGCCGCCGCGCCGCGCGCCAGGTAGTACTCGACGATCCTGTGTGACCAGATTGCTGATGCAGCCCCTTCCGGCCGCTCCGAGGAAATCTGCTCAAACACCCTCAAAGGCTTCATTTAGCATTCTTATTGGAACCAATATCTGGTTTTATTTATCTTATGGGAACAATTACTGTGAACTTCCGACTATTGCGCTCATAATCGTTCTGATGGAATTCGATATTGCTTTTTACGAATCTCTTGGGAGCGCTTAGCATGGAATCGCCCCTGCCATTGCCTGTCGAGCGCGCCATCCGCAAGCTCGGCAGCGACATTTCCTTGGCTCGCCGGCGACGCCACATCTCGCAGGCCTCGCTGGCCGAGCGCATGGGTGCGTCCCTGTCCACCGTGCGCCGCATGGAGAAAGGCGACGTACGCGTGCCGATACACTTCGTTGCCCGCGCGCTGCACGTCTTCGGCGAGATCCACGCGCTGGAGCATCTGCTGGACACACCGAACGATGAGATCGGCCTGACGCTGATGGACGAGCGCCTGCCCAAGCGCGTGCGCAGCAAACCCGGTGGCACCTCGGGAGCGCTTTGATGGCCGCCGTCGCACCGATTCGCCAGCAGGTCCAGCTTTGCATCGGCAAGGCGGGCCTGCCGGTCGGTTCGCTCGTCTATGCCCGGCAAGGCCGGCGCGAGCACTGCGCCGTCGCCTACGACGAGGCCTGGCTGGCCAACCCGGCGCGGTTCAATGTGTCGGCCGATCTGAAGCTGGCGCCGGGCTATCAGCCGCACAAGGCGGCATCGCCGCACGATTCGGTGTTCCATGGCGCGATCGCCGATACCGCGCCGGATGCATGGGGCCGGCGTGTCATCGCCCGCGACCACGCCAGGCGCCGCAAAGGCGATCCACAGTTGCCGCCCCTCACCGAGCTGGACTACCTGCTGGCAGTCGACGACTTCAGCCGCGTCGGCGCGCTGCGCCTGCGCGACCGGAGCGGGGCCTGGCATCGAACGGTATCCGAGGGCCGCCGCAGCACCCCGCCGTTGATCGAACTGGAGCGCATCTTCGAGGCCAGCCGTGCCGTGGAGTGCGGGCAGGAGACTGCCGAGGACTTGCGCTACCTGCAAGGCAAAGGCACCTCGTTGGGCGGCATGCGGCCCAAGTGCACGATGGTGGACGAGGACGGCGCGCTCGCCATCGGAAAGTTTCCGAGCGTGAGCGACACCCGCAGCGTCACGCGCGGCGAAGTGCTGGCCCTGAAACTGGCGCAGCAGGCGGGCATCGATGCCGCGCCCGCGCGGATCGTTTCGCTGGCCGAGGTGCCCGTGGCTGTCATCCGCCGCTTCGACCGCGACGAGGCCGACGGCCGCATTCCCTACCAGTCCGCCGCATCCCTGCTGCAGGCCTCTCGCGAGGAGGACCGCAGCTACACGGAGATCGCCGACGCCATCCGCTCCAACGGCCATGCGCCCACCCGGGATGTGCGTCAGCTCTGGCGTCGACTGGTGTTCAACCTGCTGATCACCAACGTGGACGACCACCTGCAGAACCACGGATTTCTGCACATGGAGCGCGGGCTTTGGCGACTCGCGCCCGCCTTCGACGTCAATCCTTTCCCGGACAAGGACAGGGAATCCAAGACCTGGCTGTCCGAGCAGGATGGGCCGATCACCGACGTCCGGATGCTGTTGGCCCGCGCGTCCTACTTCGCTTTGGATGCGCAACAGGCCCTGGTTGTGCTGGCCGAAGTGCATGCCGCGGTGTCGAACTGGCGGCACGTCGCGCTGCGCCCGGAAGTGGGATTGCGACTCGCGGAACTGGACGACTTTGCACCGGCCTTCGAGCACGAAGAGATGGACGCGGCTGCGGCGTTGATCAGGCGATAGACGTGGGCATGGCCCGCTCCTGTGCGAGATGTCCGGGCGCAGCCCGGACGCCGACCGAAAGGGCATCACATATTGCGCCTGTACACCCCTCCCACCTCGTACAACGCCCCCGACACCTGCCCCAGCGAGGCCACCTTCACCGTCTCCATCAGCTCGGCGAACAGGTTGCCGCGTTGCTCGGCTACGCGCTGCAACCGTGCCAGCGCCGCCGGCGCCGCAGCCGCGTGGCGCGCATGGAACGCCGCGAGATTGTCGATCTGCTGGCGCTTTTCCTCGTCCGATGAGCGCATCAGTGCGCGGCCCTCGATCGTCTCCTCCTGCCCCGGTGGCGGCAGGAAGGTGTTCACGCCCACCAGCGGTAGCGAGCCGTCGTGCTTCCTGCTCTCGTAGTACAGGCTCTCGTCCTGGATCTTCGAGCGCTGGTACATCGTGTCCATCGCGCCGAGCACGCCGCCGCGCTCGGAGAGGCGCTCGAACTCCGCGTACACCGCCGCCTCGACGAGGTCGGTCAGCTCCTCGACGATGAACGAGCCCTGCCACGGGTTCTCGCAGAAGTTCAGCCCGAGTTCGCGGTTGATGATCAGCTGGATCGCCACCGCGCGGCGCACGCTCTCCTCGGTCGGCGTGGTGATCGCCTCGTCGTAGGCGTTGGTGTGCAGGCTGTTGCAGTTGTCGAACAGCGCGTAGAGCGCCTGCAGCGTGGTGCGGATGTCGTTGAAGCTCATCTCCTGCGCGTGCAGGCTGCGCCCGCTGGTCTGGATGTGGTACTTCAGCATCTGGCTGCGCGGGCTCGCGCCGTAGCGCTCCTTCATCGCGCGTGCCCAGATGCGCCGCGCCACGCGCCCGATCACCGTGTACTCCGGGTCCATGCCGTTCGAGAAAAAGAACGACAGGTTCGGTGCGAAGTCGTCGATAGCCATCCCGCGCGCCAGGTAGTACTCGACGATCGTGAAGCCGTTGGCCAGCGTGAAGGCGAGCTGCGAGACCGGGTTCGCGCCCGCTTCGGCGATGTGGTAGCCGCTGATCGAGACCGAGTAGTAGTTCTTCACCGCGTGCGCGATGAACGACTCCTGCACGTCGCCCATCATCTTCAGCGCGAAGCCGGTGCTGAAGATGCAGGTGTTCTGCGCCTGGTCCTCCTTCAGGATGTCCGCCTGCACGGTGCCGCGCACGCTGGCGAGCGTCCTCGTGCGTATCGCTGCGTAGGTGTCCGCGTCCACCACCTGGTCGCCCGAGATGCCGAGCAGCCCGAGCCCGAGCCCGTCGTTGCCCGCGGGCAACGCGCCTTCGTAGCGCGGGCGCGCGCGGCCGGCGAAGTACGCATCGATCTTCAGCTGCGCCGCTTCCCACTGGCCCGTGGCCTTCAGGTGCTTCTCGACCTGCTGGTCGATCGCAGCGTTCATGAAGAAGGCCAGCAGCATCGGCGCCGGGCCGTTGATCGTCATCGACACCGAGGTGCGCGGGTCGCACAGGTCGAAGCCCGAGTACAGTTTCTTCAGATCGTCGACGGTCGCGATCGAGACGCCCGAGTTGCCGATCTTGCCGTAGACGTCCGGGCGCGACTGCGGGTCCTCGCCGTAGAGCGTCACCGAATCGAAGGCGGTCGACAGCCGGTTCGCGGGCTGCCCGCGCGCCACGAAGTGGAACCGCCGGTTGGTGCGCTCGGGCGTGCCCTCGCCGGCGAACATGCGCGTCGGGTCCTCGCCCTCGCGACGGTACGGGAACACGCCGGCCGTGTACGGGTAGTGCCCGGGCAGGTTCTCCTTCAGCAGGAACAGCAGCAACGTGCCCCAGCCCGCGTGCCGCGGCGCGCCGATCTTCGGGATCGGCAACCGGCTCAGGCTCTCGCGGTAGTTGTCACCGCGGATTTCCTGTCCGCGCACCGTGTAGCTGTACTCGGGCGTGCGGATCCCGTCGAGGCGCGCCGGCCACGCGCGCAGCAGCGCCAGCGCATCGGCGGTGAGTTCGTCCAGCGTCGCCTGGTAGCGCTGGCGCAGCACGCGCAGGCTGTGGTCGGCGTGTGCGTCGGTCAGCGCCTCGGGCGCATAGGCCACGAGCGGCGCGGGCAGCAGCGGATCGGCCAGCTCGGCGAGCGCCTCGTACAGGTGCTGCGCGCGGTCGGCCAGCTCCGCCTGCTGCACGGCCCGCGCGTTCACGCCCCGGCCCTGCTCGGCGATCTCCGCCAGGTAGCGCACGCGCGCTCCGGGGATCAGGGCCACTGACTTCGGTTCGCGCAGCGTGGTATCGATCGCCGGCGTCCAGGCGCCGGCGTCGAGCCCGAGCTTCGCGGCCACCCGCGTGCACAGGTTGTGGAACACCCAGTTCATACCGGGATCGTTGAACTGGCTGGCGATCGTCGCGAACACCGGAATCTCTTCTTCGGGCAGATCGAAGGCCCGGTGGTTGCGCCGCCATTGCTTGCGCACGTCGCGCAGCGCGTCCTCGGCGCCCCGGCGGTCGAACTTGTTGAGCACGATCAGGTCCGCGAAGTCGAGCATGTCGATCTTCTCGAGCTGGCTCGCCGCGCCGTACTCGCTGGTCATCACGTAGACCGGGATATCGACCAGATCGACGATCTCGGAGTCGCTCTGGCCGATACCCGCGGTCTCGATGATCACCATGTCGAAGCCCAGCGACTTCAGGAACAGCGCGACGTCGCCGAGCATCTCGCTGGTGGCGAGGTGCTGGCGACGGGTGGCCATCGAGCGCATGTAGATGCGCGGCGAATCGAGGCTGTTCATGCGGATGCGGTCGCCGAGCAATGCACCGCCGGTGCGCCGGCGGGTCGGGTCCACCGCCAGCACCGCGATCCTCATCCGCGGGAAATGGCGCAGGAAGCGCGCCAGCAGCTCGTCGGTCACGCTGCTCTTGCCGGCGCCGCCGGTGCCGGTGATGCCGATCACTGGCACGCGGGTGGCCGCATCGCGCCACTGCGCACGCAATTGCGCGCGCTCGGCATCCGTGAACGCACCGGTCTCGATCGCCGAAACCATCTGCGCCACCGCGATCTCGTCGTCGATGCCGATCGCGTCGGGCCGCACCGGCGGCCTGCGCACCGCGGCGGTGCGCTGCACCAGGTCCTCGATCATGCCGCCGAGGCCCATCTCCATCCCGTCGCGCGGGTGGTAGATGCGCTCGACGCCGGCGTCCTGCAGTTCGGCGATCTCCTCCGGGGTGATCGTGCCGCCGCCGCCGCCGAACACACGGATGTGCCCGGCACCGTGCTCGCGCAGCATCTCGACCATATAGCGGAAGAACTCCATGTGGCCGCCCTGGTACGAGCTGACCGCGATGCCGTCGGCGTCTTCCTGCAGGGCCGCGCGCACGATCTCGCGCACGCCGCGGTTGTGCCCGAGGTGGATCACCTCGGCACCCTGCGCCTGGATCAGCCGGCGCATCACGTTGATCGCCGCGTCGTGGCCGTCGAACAGCGAGGCGGCGGTCACGAAGCGCAGCGGGGCGGTGGATCGGTTCGGGGTCTGCATCGCGGTTCCTCGTTCGGGGCGGCACTCATGTTGCATTACGAGGAAGCAAAAATCGACGCGCGGATAGATGAAACCGCGCACAATGGGCACAGCAATGTACGACTACCCGGGATCACATCGATGCGCCGCCGCTTGCGCCTAGCCTGCGCGCTCGCCGCCATGCTCACGCTCGGCGCCTGCGCCAAGACCCCCGAACCGCACGGGGTGGCGTTGCCGCCCGCGCAATCCCTGCCCTCGCAGCCCGCGACCGGAACCCATTACGCCCCCACCGCGTGGCCCACCCTGCACCGCGATTCCAGCAACAGCGACTACGTGCCGCTCGCGGTGAGCACGCGCCTGCGCGTCGCGTGGAGCGCACTCGACGGCGCGACGCTGCTGGTCGGCCCGGTGATCGGACCCGAAGGCCATCTCTACGTGCCGAGCGGACGCGGCACCGGCACCAGCCACCTGCACGCCTTCACGCGCGACGGCGAACTGCTGTGGGAAGCGGCGCCGATGCGCAGCCTGGCGGATTTCGATTACGCGGCCGTGGTGTCGGCGCCGATCGTCGATGCCGACGGCAACGTCTACGCCGGCGACTCCAACCAGTTGTGGTCGTTCACGGCCGACGGCGCACCGCGCTGGGTCGCCGATCTGCCGGCCGCCGGCGTGCACGGTTTCTTCGTGACGCCGGTGTTCAGCCGCGAGGGCTTCGTCGGCGGCGTCGCCACCGATGGCAAGGTGGCGTTCTTCCGCCGCGAGGACGGCGCGCTGGCGTTCCCGGTGCTCGATCTGCCCGGCATCGCCGGGCCGCCGACGCAGGATCCGCCGCCGGGCCTGTGGGGCGGCGGCATGATCGCGCCGGAGTTCGTGCGGCCGCTGTGGGACCTGATCAGCGGCCGTGCGATCGAGGTGGCGAATACCCCGGCCGTGCATCCGGCCAGCGGGCGCGTGTTCATCACCGCCGGTGGCGCGACCGCCAGCGAGGGCGTGCTCTACGGCATCGACACTGCAGCCGACGGCGCGCGCATCGCCTTCGCGACCCCGATGGGCGCCGGCTCGGGGACCAGCCCCGCGATCGCACCGGACGGAGGCCTCGTGTACGCGATCGACGACGCCGGCGTGATGGTCGCGGTCGATACCACCGACGGCCACATCGTCTGGCAGGTCGGCGACACGATGGGCCAGGCATCGCCAACCATCGGCCCGGACGGGACGATCTACTCGTTCAACGGCATCGAGGGCACCGTGGTCGCGATCGATGGGGTCGATGGCAGCGTGAAGTGGCGCCGCCAGTACGATGATGTCGCGCGCGAGCACCTGCCGTGGCGACCACTGCTCGAGCGCTCGACGACCGTCGATTCGATCATCACGGTCGCGGACAACGGCCTGCTGCTTTGCCTGGACATCAACTACCTGCTGCCGTTCGGCGACACCCCCTTCCCGCAGGCGCGCAAGTTCCTGCTGGCGCATCTCGACACCACCGACGGTGCGCTGCTCGGGTGGGTCGAGACCCGCGACGCCTCGTCGGCGATGATCGTCCCCGACCGCGACGGCAGCATCTACCTGTCGCTCGGCGGCGTGGTCTCGTCGATCGGTCACCACGGCGTCGATCCACGCCTGCCCGCGCTGCTGCGCGCAAACCGCGCGCCGGTGGGAGGGCTGCTGGCACTGAAGCCGCTTCCCGCCCGCGACTGAACGCATCACCCGACCCACACGCCAACGGAGAACGCACCATGAGCCGCGAGTATTCCGCCACCGAACGCCGCAACCTCGAGGCGGTGCGCATGCTGATGGCGCCGCCACCCGGATTCGATCCCTCGACGCTGTTCGCCGACGACGCCGTGTGGTGGAACGGCCTGCCGCGGCTGCACGCACCGGGCGGCAGCTGCGAGCACCGCGGCATCGCGGCGATCCGCGCCATCATCGGCGGCTCGGCCACCGACCGGCGCCACCTCGGCATCGACGCCTACGACCTCGCCACCGTGCGCTACGAGAACGTGATCGAAGTGGTCGACGGCGACCGCGTGGTGCGCCAGCAGACCATGCACGCGAAGACCAAGTCGGGGCGCGACTACTGCAACGTCTACTGCTTCGTGTTCGATTTCGACGCCGAGGGCCGCATCGCGTACCTGACCGAGCACTGGAACACCTGGTGGGCCGAGCGCTTCCTGTTCGACCAGCTCACGCCGGACCCGCCGCGCGCGGGCTGAGCGCGGCGCGAGCAGCGCGCTTTTGCACTACTATTCGCGCACGCTCGCGGCGGAGAGTTCCGAATGATCGACTGGTTGTGCGGCTTCGCGCTGTTCGCGACGCTGTTCTGCGCACCCGCCACCACCACGCTGAGCGGCTACATCGAGGGCGAGACCATTTTCGTCGCCCCGATCGCGGTGGCGCGCATCGAGTCGGTGGCCGTAGTCCGCGGCGCGACGGTGCGCGCGGGCGATGCGCTCGCCACCCTGGACGCCGCCGACGCGCGTCATATGCTGGAAGCCGCGCGCGCCCGCGTCGCCGAAGCCGAGGCACGGCTCGGCAACCTCACCACCGGCAAACGCGCCGAGGAAATCGCGGTAATCGAGGCCAACCGCGGCGCGGCACGCGCGGACCTCGCGCAGGCCGAGCTGGACCTGCGGCGCGTCTCCGACCTCGTGCGCCGCGAACTGCAGAGCCAGGCCGCGCTCGACCAGGCCCGTACCCTGCGCGACGTGGCAGCGGCACGGCTGCGCGAGATCGAGGCGAACCTGCAGGTCGCCGGCATCGCGGCGCGGGTGCAGGAGATCGAGGCCGCACGGCGCGTCGTCGATGGCGCGCGGGCGGAACTCGGCGATGCCGAATGGCGTCTCGGCGAGCGCACGCTCGAGGCTCCGGCCGACGGACGCATCGAGACGCTGATCCGTTATCCGGGCGAAGTCGCCGGTCCGTCCGCGCCGGTGCTGACGCTGCTGCCGGAGGCAAACCGCAAGCTGCGTCTGTTCGTTCCCGAGACGCAGGTCGCGACGGTCCGCATCGGCGAACTGCTCGCGATCGGCTGCGACGGCTGTGCCGCGGGACTGCAGGCGCGCGTGAACTTCATCGCCGCGGCGCCCGAGTTCACGCCGCCGGTGATCTACTCGGTCGAGAGCCGGCAGAAGCTGGTGGTGCTGGTCGAGGCCG
>CAUJIL010000200.1 GCA_963204845.1 Pseudomonadota bacterium
GAGACGCGCGAACAGGCGCTGCGCGCGCTGCGTGCGCAGCGAGGACAGCAGCGCGCGCCGTTCACCGGCGCGCCGGCGCCCGAGCGCGGTGCGCAGGCGTGCGAGCGGGGCGGCCTCGGCCGCCTCGCCGGCGAGGTAATCGTCCAGGCGGTGCAGGAACACGTCGATGTCGCGCAGGCCGCTGCCGCGGCCCGCGAGCCACTGGCACTCGGCGGCAAGTCCGGCGGCGTCGGGCACCGGCAGCGCGTCGTGCAGCGCGCGGAACGCCGAGCGCACGCGGCGCAGGTGCACGCGCAGATCGTGCAGTGCCTCGATGTGCGCGTCGGCCACCACCAGCGGCAGCAGTTCGCGCAGTCGTTGCGCGCAGCTGCCGAGGTAGGTGGCAACCGCGCGGCGCTCGCGTTCCAGTGCCGGATGCAGCATGAGATCGCCCGAGGGAGGTTCCGGGGCGCATACTAGCAACTGCCCGTATGCTGGTACAGCGAGGATCCGATGGACACACGCAACACCGCTGCCGCCCCGGAACGAGGGGCCCGTCGAACGCTGCTTTCGTTGCTTTCGCCCGGCGGCGTGGGTGCGGAGATAGGAGTCCACCTCGGAGATTTCAGTGCCCTGCTGATCGAACGTACCAGTCCCCGACGGCTGCACCTGATCGACCCGTGGGAGTTCCGCACCGACGCCGAGCACAGCGCCTCGTGGTACGGCGAACGCGGCGCCAACGGGCAGCAGGAAATGGACCGCCGTCACGCTCATGTGCGGCAACGGTTCACGCACCAGATAGCCGCCGGCACGGTGGAAGTGCACCGCGGCAGCTCCGGGCAGGTGCTGCCCGGGTTCGCGGACGACTCCCTCGACTGGATATATATCGACGGCGATCATGCCTACGACGCGGTCAGGCAGGATCTCGATCTGGCATGGTGCAAGGTGCGCCCCGGCGGACTGATCGCCGGCGACGACTACGCGATCGGCAAGTGGTGGGGCGACGGCGTGGTGCGCGCGGTCAACGAGTTCATCGGCACACACCGGGTAGTAGTGCAGTTCTTCCGCGCCGGGCAATTCCTGCTCAGGAAGCGCCGCTGAGCGTTCACTCCGCCTCCGGCATCCGCTTGGGGTAATCGAAGTCCCATCGCCGCGGCGTGGCCTGCGGCAGCTCGCGCCAGTCGTCGAGCGCGTATTCGAGCCAGAGCACGCCGCAGGTCGGCATGTTCACGATGCGTGCGCGCGGGCACAGGCGGTTCGCGACTGCGGTGATCTCCGGGTTGTGGCCGACCATCAGGGCGGTGTCGCAGGACGGCGGCAGCGCGCGGATCCGCTCGAACCACGTTTGCTCGCTGGCCTCGTACAGCGCATCGACGATCTCGATGTCGGCCACCGGATAGCCGAGCACGCCGGCCATCTTCTGCGCCGTCGCGAGCGCGCGGCGCGCCCCGCTGGCGACGATCAGTTGCGGGCGGATCCCGCGTGCCACGAGCCGCGCCGCCATCTCGGGCGCGTTGCGTTCGCCGCGCGCGTTGAGCGGACGGTCGAAATCGCGCCGTCCCGCCTCGGCCCAGCTCGACTTCGCGTGACGCACCAGCAGCAGCTGTTTCATGCGCACCCTCCTGGCGCGACCGACCACGGCCACCAGAGTATCCCGATCGGCGAGCGCCCGCACCTCGCTTTACAGCCTGTCGCCCAGCGGCTATCAATGGCGGATGCTGCGCTACGTGCTCAACCGCCTGCTCTACGGGCTGCTCACCGTCTGGTTCATCGCCACCGCCACCTTCGTCGGGATGCACGCCGTCCCGGGCGATCCGCTGCTCGACGCGCGCGCCGTCTCGCCCGAGATTCGCCGCAACCTCGAACGCCGCTACGGCCTGGACCAGCCGCTGCGGCTGCAGTACCTGCGCTACCTGGGCAACATGGCGCGCGGGGATTTCGGCGTCTCGTTCACGCAGCACAACCGCGAGGTCTCCGACATCATCCGCGAGCACTTCCCGGTCTCGGCGTTGCTCGGCGTGCTGGCGATCGGCTTCGCCGCCCTCGGCGGCCTGGTCGCCGGCGTGCTCGGCGCGCTCTACGCCGGACGCTGGCCCGACACCCTGATCCGGTTGCTGGTAGCGCTCGGCATCTCGGTGCCCGGCTTCGTGGTCGCGGCGCTCGCGCAGCTGGCGATCCTGCGGCTGAACGCGTGGAGCGGGGTGGCGCTCCTGCCGGTGGCCGGCTGGGGCAGCGCCTCGCACCTGCTGGTGCCGGCCGCGGTGCTCGGGCTCGCCACCATGGCCTTCCTGACCCGACTGCTGCGCGCCGCGCTGCTCGAGACGCAGAGCGCCGACTACGTGCGCACCGCTCGCGCGAAGGGGCTCACGCCGGCGCGCATCCTGCTGCGCCACCGGCTGCCGAACGCCGTGCTGCCGGCGGTCACGGTACTGGGGCCGGCGATCGCGGCCATCACCACCGGCGGCTTCGTGGTCGAACTGGTGTTCGCGATCCCCGGCCTCGGTCGCTATTTCGTGCAGGCCGTGCAGCAACTCGACTACACGGTGATCATGGGTACGACGGTGTTCTACGGCGCGTTCCTGGTGCTGATGGTGGTGCTGGTCGACATCGTCTACGGTCTGCTCGACCCGCGCATCCGCAGCGCGCAGGGGGCGCGATGAGCCACGCACCGGTGGCCGCGGATTTCCTTCCGCTCGATGGCGGCATCGAAGCGCCGGCACCGGTGCACGCCGGCGAATCGCAGGCGCGGCGCGCGTGGCGGCGCCTCGTTGCCAACCGCCCCGCGCTGGCCTCGCTGCTGGTGCTGCTCGCGCTGCTCGCAGCGGCGATCGCCGGTCCGTGGCTGTGGCGCGTGGATCCGGCGGCGCAACAGCTCGGGCAGGCCTCGCTGGCCCCCTCGCTCACGCGCCGCGCGCTGCTCGTGGCCGACGCGCAACCCCCGGCCGCGTGCGGCGACGGCGGCGGACTGCGCGTCTGCGGGAACGCACACACGGTCGCGGTGCGGCTGGCCTGGGACGCGGTGGCCGATGCGCGCGCGTACCGCGTGTACCGTCACGAACTCGCGCCGCGCGACGCACGCGACCTCGGCGTGCCGCTGGCGGAACTCGATGCCGGCGCCGCCCCGGTGTTCGAGGATCGCGTCGGGCTCGAGGCCAGACGCTACGTGTACTCGGTGGCCGCGCTGGATGCGACCGGCGCGGTGCGCGTGACCGGCACGCTGGCGCTCACGGTCGAGCAGGCGATCCCGTGGTCGGCGGCGCGCCGCCTCGGACTGGTGGACGGGAACGAGAGCGCGCGCATCGGCGCGCGCCTGCGGTTGCCGGCGCACCCGCTGGGAACCGATTACCTGGGCCGCGACCTGCTCGCGCGCGCACTGCACGGCGCGCGCACCTCGCTGTTCGTCGGTTTCGCGGCGCCACTGGCGTGCACGCTGCTCGGACTGGCGTGGGGCGGTGTGGCGGGCTACGCGGGCGGGTGGCTCGACGAGACGCTGATGCGGGTGGCCGATTTCGTGGTCGCGCTGCCGTTCCTGCTGTTCATGATCCTGTTCCGCGTCGCCTTCGGCATCGCACCGGGCGAGAGCGGGGTCGCGCCGCTGCTGCTGGCGATGGTGCTGCTGGGGTGGCCGGCGCCGGCGCGACTGGTGCGCGCGCAGGTGTTGGCGCTGCGCGCTCAACCGTACGTGCAGGCGGCACGGCTGTTCGGCGCCGGCACGCCGTGGCTGCTCGCCCGCCACATGACGCCGAACGTGCTCGGCGTGCTGCTGGTGTCGCTGTCGTTCGCGATCCCGTCGGCGATCTTCACCGAGGCGTTCCTGTCGTTCATCGGCCTCGGTGTGGTGCCACCCGTGCCGTCCTGGGGCTCGATGTGCAACGACGGCATCCGCGGCATGTTCGCGCATCCGCACGAGCTGGTGGTGCCGGCCGTGCTGATCAGCGTCACGGTGCTGGCGTTCAACGTGCTCGGCGACGGGCTGCGCGATGCGCTCGATGAGCGCGGGGACACGCGATGAGCGTGCCGGTGCTGGAGCTCGTGGCGCTGCGCGTGGCGTTCCCGACCCGCGCCGGCACCGTGCACGCCGTGCGCGGCGTGAGCTGGTCGGTGGCGCGCGGACGCACGCTGGCAGTGGTCGGGGAGTCGGGTTGCGGCAAGTCGGTCAGCGTGCAGGCGGCGCTGGGCTTGCTGGATCCGCGTCTCGGCTGCGTGGCGGGCGGCTCGGCACGGTTGCACGGGCGCGAGCTGCTGGGGCTGCGAGCACGCGAGCTGGCGCGCATCCATGGCGGGGAGGTCGGGATGATCTTCCAGGACCCGATGAGCGCGCTGAACCCGACCATGCGCATCGGCACCCAGATCGCGGAAGTGCTGGTGCGCCACCGCGGACTGGGCTGGCGCGAGGCCGAGCGCCTCGCGGTGGAGCTGCTGTCGCGCATGCGCATCACGCGCGCCGCCGAACGCGCGCGATGCTACCCGTTCGAGTTCTCGGGCGGGATGCTGCAGCGGGCGATGATCGCGATCGCGATCGCGTGCCGGCCGGCGCTGCTGATCGCCGACGAGCCGACCACCGCGCTCGACGCCACCGTCCAGGACGAGGTGCTGGCGCTGATCGCTGCTATCCAGCGCGAGGACGCCATGGCGCTGGTGCTGATCACCCACGACCTCGGGATCGTGGCGCGCATGGCCGACGAGGTGGCGGTGATGTACGCCGGCGAGATCATCGAGCACGGCGGCGTGGAGGCGCTGTTCCGCCAGCCCGCGCACCCGTACACCGCGGCGCTGCTGCAGGCACTGCCGGCTCCCGCGCGCGCGCAGCTCGATGCGATTGCCGGCGCACCACCCGACCTGCTGGCGCCGCCACGCGGCTGCGCGTTCGCCGCGCGCTGCCCGCAGGCGATGCGGATCTGCGTCGAGCGGGCGCCCGCCGCGACGCTGCATGCCGCGGCGCACCGCAGCCACTGCTGGCGGCACCACCCGCTCGCCACGGCGACGGGCACGGAGCGGGCACGATGAACGCGCTGCTCGAGGTGCACGGTCTCAGCGTGCGGTATCGCGGCGCGCGGCGCGACGCACCGGTGCGCGCGCTCGACGAGGTCTCGCTGTCGATCCGGGCCGGCAGCGTGTGCGGGCTGGTCGGGGAGAGCGGCTCGGGCAAGTCGACGCTGGGGCTGGCGATCGCCGGCCTGGTCGAGCCGGCGCACGGCGAGCTGCTGTTCGACGGCCAACCGCTGCCGCGGCGGCGCCGGCGCGCGGATTTCCTGCGCCAGGCGCGCGCGATCCAGATGGTGTTCCAGGATCCGGGCGGCTCGCTGAACCCGCGGCTCACGGTCGGCGAGATCCTCGCCGAACCGTTGCGGCTGCATCCCGACGCCGCGCCGGGCGCCCGCGCCGAGCGGGTGTCCGCGTGGCTGCGGCGCGTGGGGCTGCGCGCGCTTCGCGTCGGCGACGCCGCGTCGCTGACCTGGATCGCGCCGCGCGGCCTCATCACGGTGCTGCTGTTCCTGACCGCGGCGGAGACCGGTGC
>CAUJIL010000201.1 GCA_963204845.1 Pseudomonadota bacterium
CCTTCGTCACCGACGCTCCCGGAAAGGCCACGGCCGCGACCGCGAGCGCCGCCTTCGAGCGGCGCCTGCCGGAAACCATAGAGCAGTTATCGGCACTCGGTCGCCTGGTGGTCTTCAAGGACACGCCCGTGCTGAAGGTGCCCGTCGACGTCGGCATGTCGCGTCGGCCCGACGACTTCGAGCCCCGGACCGACGAGGTGGCGCGCTTCGAGTCCGGGATCGACCGGGTCATCGACACGGCGGTCGCGCGCGCACCGGGCGCCGTCGTGCTGGATCCGACCGAGCGCTTGTGCACTGCCGGCACGTGCCCGGCCTACCTGGACGGCTTGCCCGCGTACTTCGACGAGGCGCACCCCACGGCGCACGCTACCATGCAGTTTCTCGGGGAGATCGAGTCACTCGGAGCGAAGCGATGAAACTGATTGCCCATCGTCGGAATACCATTGCCGAGCTGCGCGCTACGGATCCGAAGTACGGCGTCGAGGTCGACGTGCGCAGCGAGGGGGGGCGTCTGGTGATCCACCACGATCCCTTCGCCGGCGGCGGGGGCTTCGAGGAATGGATCGGGGTCTATCGCCACGGCACGCTGGTACTGAACGTCAAGGAGGAGGGGCTCGAGGCGCGTCTGATCGCGCTGATGCGGTCGGTGGGGATCGATGATTACTTCCTCCTCGACCAGTCCTTCCCGTTCCTGGTGAAGTGGTCGAGCGCGGGCGAGCACCGCTGCGCGGTTCGCGTGTCCGAGTTCGAGTGCATCGAAACGGCCCTGTCCCTGGCTGGCAAGGTCGACTGGGTGTGGGTGGATTGTTTCACCCGCTTTCCGTTGAGCGCTGTGGACGCGACGCGGCTGAGGGACGCCGGGTTCAGGCTGTGTCTGGTCTCGCCGGAATTGCACGGGCGCGATGCCGAGGTGCACATTTCCGCAATGGTGTCCTTGCTGAGGGAGCGATCGATCCAGGCGGACGCGGTGTGCACCAAACGAACGGATCTCTGGGAAATGCTTGCGGTCGCGCGATGAAGAAGCTGGGCCTGGATCCGCTGTTCTTGCTCGGGCTCGCGATTCGCCTCGCGCTGATCGCGAGCCTCGCTCCGCGTGCGGCGACGGAATGGTTCGCTCCCTTCATGGAGGCCAGCACCTCCGTGTTGACGCTCGACCCCTGGTCGGAGTGGATCGCACGTGGCGGAACGCCCGTCGCGTTTCCCTACGGCTACGCGATGTGGCTGGCCCTCCTGCCGCTCGGGCTGGCCGCCAGGCTCACGGGGTTGACGCAGCTTCACGCATACGAACTGACGCTGCTGCTCGCCGACGTCGGCTTGCTGGTGACGCTGGACCGGCTGGTTCCGGACCGGCGGCGACTGCTGCTGCTCGCCTACTGGCTGTCGCCGATCGTCATCCTCGCCAGTTACGGACTCGGGCTGAACGACCTGATTCCCGCGCTGCTGCTGATGCTCTCGGTACTGGCGACGCGGCGGGTCGCGCTCACTTCGGCCGGCGCGTTCTGCGCGGCGGCCATTTCCGCCAAGCTGAGCATGGTGGTGGCTCTGCCGTTCTTCTGCATCTACCTGTACCACAACCGCGCCCTGCGGCAGCGCTTGCGGGATTTCGCCGCGGGCTTCGCCGGCTGCGCCCTCGTGCTCGGGGGAGTGTTCCTGCTCTCGCGCGACGGGCCTGCCATGCTGCTCAGCAATCCGGAAATGGGGAAGATCTACAGGCTGGAGTTCGACCTGGCCGGCGGTGTGTCGCTCTACCTCGTGCCGCTCATGTATCTGGTCATGCTGTACCTGGTATGGCGGGTGCGACGCATCAACTTCGACCTGTTCCAGGTCACGACGGGAATGGCTTTCCTGCTCATCGTGCTGATGACGCCGGCCTCTCCCGGCTGGCTCGTCTGGTGCGTGCCCTTCCTCTCGCTGTACCAGGCGATGAGCGGGCGCGTCTCGATCCTGCTGATCGCGGTGTTTACGGCCATATACGTGCTGGGCACCCTGTTGGTCACGCCGCTGCAGTTCGCGAACGGCACGGAATTCAGGCTGGGCAGCGTGCTCCACGTCTCGGGACAGCAGGGGAGTCACGTGGCCTCGCTGCTGCACACGGCGATGGTCGCGATCGGCGTGATACTGGCGATGCGCATCTGGCGCGAGGCCATCAGCGGCAACGACTTCTTCCGCCTGAGTCGCAAGCCCTTCGTGATCGGCATCGCGGGCGATTCGGGTTCCGGCAAGGACACGCTCGCGACGTCCATCGCCGGCCTGTTCGGCGTGCATTCCGTGGTCAAGCTCTCGGGTGACGACTACCACCTGTGGGATCGGCAGAAGCCCATGTGGCAGGTGATGACGCACCTGAACCCGATGGCCAACGACCTCGAGGGCTTCTGCAACGACCTGGTGTCGCTGGTCGACGGCGAGAGCATCCTGTCGCGCACCTACGATCACGCGAGCGGCAAGCGGGGCCGGCAAGTCCGGGTGCGGAGCAACGACTTCATCGTCGCCAGCGGGCTGCACGCGCTCTATTTCCCGATATTGCGCGAGTGCTGCAGCCTCAGGATATTCCTCGACATCGACGAGCATCTGCGGCGCCACTTCAAGATCAGGCGCGACGTGCACGAGCGCGGTCACGCGCTCGCCAGCGTTCTCTCCTCGTTCGAGCGACGGGAAGCGGACACCGAGCGCTTCATCCGGCCGCAATCGCGCTACGCCGACGTGATCTTCAGCCTGCAGCCGATTCACCCCGACATGCTGGACCATCTGGACGACAGGCGGCCGCTGCGGCTGAAGCTGATCGTCACGACGCGCCACGGCTTCAACGAGCTCTCGCTGAATCGCGTGCTGGTCGGGGTCTGCGGCCTGCACGTCGACATCGACGTAGGCCACGAGGGAGACGAGGTCCGGATGAGCATCGAGGGCGAGACCTCCGCCGCGGACGTCGCGCTCGCGGCCGGGATACTCTGCCCTGCCGTCACGGAGTTTCTCGACATCACTCCGGGCTGGCAGGATGGCGTGATCGGGCTGATGCAACTGGTGACTCTGACCCACATCGACCAAGCCATGACGAAGCGGTTCATCCAATGAAGATCTTCAATCCCGGGCGCTTCGACCGCCTGCCCGATGCCTTCCTGTTCGACACGGACAACACGCTCTATCCGTACGAGCCGGCACACGCCGCTGCCAGGAGGGCGGTGCGCGACAAGGTGGTCGGCACCTTCTCGATCGCGCCGGAGGATTTCGACCGGGCCTTCGATGAAGCCAGGCAGCAGGTCAAGAATCGCCTGCAGCACACCGCGTCCTCGCACAGCCGGTTGCTCTACCTGCAGCGGATGCTGGAGATCATGGGACTCGGCTCCCAGGTGCTCCTCGCGCTGGACTTCGAGCAGACCTACTGGCGCACGTTCCTCGGCAACGCGACCCTGTTCGACGGCGTGAAGGAACTTCTGGACGACATTCGCCTGCTCGGGATTCCCACGGCCATCGTGACCGACCTGACCGCGCAGATCCAGTTCAGGAAGGTCGTCTACTTCGGGCTCGACCACTACTTCGACTATATCGTCACGAGCGAGGAAGCCGGTTTCGACAAGCCCCACGAGGCGCCGTTCAGGATTGCGCTGGAGAAGATGCGCCCCAGGGGCGACCGCATCTGGATGGTGGGTGACAATCCGGTCAACGACATCCGCGGTGCCCGCGAGAAGATAGACGCCGTGACGCTGCAGAAGATTCACGAGGGAACGCCGGTGGGAACGGGCGAGAATGCCCCGGATGCGGCGTTTGACGATTTCGGCGCGCTGAGAAAACTGATCGGACGCATCGGCTTCGGCAATGAGTGACCTGGAATCGTCGCTGATCGGCTTCTGTGCCGCGGCAGGTGCCGACCCCCTGCTGGTGCAGGGCGCGGGCGGCAACGTGTCGTGGAAGGAGAACGGTGTCCTGCGGGTCAAGGCGTCGGGCACCTGGCTCGCCGATGCGGCGACCAGGGACATATTCGTCGGTGTAGACCTGGCAGCCCTGCAAGGCGCCATCGACCGCCGAGACTATGCGGTCGTGTCCACAGCCGTGTCCGGTGCCGGTCTCAGGCCGTCCATCGAGACCCTGCTGCACGCCGTGATGCCGCACACGGTCGTGGTGCACCTGCACGCGGTCGAGATCCTGGCGCACCTGGTGCGGCGCGATGGCGAGCATGATATCGACCGGCGCCTGGGGCGTGCGTTGCACTGGGCGATGGTCGGCTACTTCAAGCCGGGAGCGGAGCTGGCCGGCGCCGTGGGGCAGGTCGTGGACCGCGAGGGCGACGTAAAGGTCGTCTTGCTCAAGAACCACGGCGTGGTGATCGGCGGGTCCGACGTCGGCGAGATCCGGTCCACGCTGGGTGTGCTCACCGACCGGCTGCGCGAGCCGGTGCGCGCGGACCTGCTGCCTCCACGGCCGTTCGGGTCGACGCCATATTGCTCGGCGAGTGCGGGTTATGTCCCGGTCGACGACCCGCAACTGCATTGCCTGGCGACGGACGGAACGCTGTTCGATCGCCTGGCGGCCGACTGGGTCCTGTATCCGGACCACGTCGTCTTCCTCGGTCCGCGCGCCCATTGCTACGATTCGGTCGGGGAACTGCAGTCGGCGCTGGCCGGCGTCGCCGAGTTGCCCGAACCGGTCTTCGTCAGGGGCGTCGGGGTATTCGTCACGAGGGCATTCGGCAAGGCTCGATCCGCGCAGCTGCGATGCTATTTCGATGTGCTGGTGCGCCAGCCGGAAGGCGCGATCCTCGCGCCGCTCCCGGAAGCGCAGATCGCGGACCTGCTCGGTCGCGACGACGAGAAGCATAGAATGCGCTCCTCCGGAGGCTGAGATCGACCGAGTGAGCGCGTGATGAGACACATAGCTTCCTGGCCGCACGTCGCGCGCGACTGGCTGATCGGCGACGAGCCGGCAGCGGGGGATGTGACGCACGGCGCTCCCCATCGCCCGCGGGTCCTTTTCTTCGCTTGCGTGGTTTCGTACTTCCTGTACCTGGCCGCGATGCAGCCCGGCCTGGTGCTCGGCGGGGAGATGTGGGCGGAAGCCGGCACGAACTACTTCCCCACCGCCAGCGCACCGTCTCTCGTCATGCGCTTCCTGTCCACGGACGCGGGATACATTCCCCTGCCGCAGAGAATCCTGGCCTACGTGGGCTACGCGCTTGATCTGCCCGCCCGCTCGATGCCCTACTTCTACAACTGGTCGGCGATCCTGATCACGGCGGCGATGATCGCGTCGTTCTGCCTCGCGCCTTTCCGGACCCTGGTCCGGAACGATTTTCTCAGGCTCTGCACGGTCGTAGCGGTGCTCCTGGTTGCCGACTTCCAGACCAGGACCTTCATCAACTTCAGCTACTTCGCCACGTTCTTCATCGCGATCGTCGCGGCGCTGGCCTTCGTCCAGCGTCGCACCGAGGTCCCGCGCTGGGCGTGGTCGATTCCGGTCCTGATGATCTCGAAGCCGGCGGTGCTCGCCGCGCTCCCGGCAATGATCGTCACGGCCGCGGTCGGCAAGCGGCGATTCAGGCTGATCACGCTCGCGGCCACGCTGACCGGGCTGGCACAGGTCGCGCAGATGGCGATCATCTACCCGCGGAGCTTCTTCGTCTGGCGCGAGTACAGCACCGCGCAGAAGGTCCTGGCGTCGATCGAGTACTTCTTCGGCTTCCTCGGCTCGTTCTTCCTCGGAAGGGGTGACGGGCAGGCGTCGCTGCACCCGTCCTGGTGCATCGGCCTGGGTGTGGCGCTGGTCTGCATCTGCGCGGTGACGATAGCGAGGCGGCGCAACAGGGGGGCGGCGCTGGTGCTGGTCGGCCTGAGCCTCGTTTACTTCAACGTGCTGCTCAACTCCTTCGCGCTGAGCGCCAAGTGGAACGTCGACAACATGAGCCTGATCGTTGTCGAACCGCTGTGGCGATACGACATTGCGGTCTATTTCGGCGTCGTGCTGGTGGTGCTCGGGCTGGTCGTGGCGGTCGCGGAGCCGGCCGTGTGCCGGCGGGCGTGGCACAGGGCAATAGGACCCGTCGTGTTCCTGTGCTGGTTCCTCGGCTCCGGCTGGGCTGCTGCGTCCCGGACCCTCAACACCGCACCGGTGTTTCCCGAGGTGGGCAGCTCGCAATGGCAGGCGATGGCGGACGTCATCGATTCGGGGCAGCCGGTGTGCGTCCCGGTCGACCCGCTCGAGATGATGTTCGAGAGAAACTGCCGGCAGCTCAACGCGCTGGTGGGCGGCTACGGGTGGCCGCGGGTGTTCGCTTTCGACAACCTGCAGACGCAGGACGGAGTGAGTGCCATCACGCTCGAGCCACCGCCCCCCACCCGGGGCGGCAGACTGATATCACTTGCCCTCGTGCTGAAGCCGCAAGGGTCCCTGACGGTCGCGCTCCACGCGCAGGCAGCCTTGAACCTGCGCGACGGAACGGTCAGGTACCTGACCGGCTTCCGCGAGTTGCCTCCCTCCGGCGGCCTGGTCATGGTGGCGGGCGAGGGGGCAACGCCCGTCGACGACATCCAGTCCGTGCGCTTCGAGCTTTCGGCGCCGGTTGCCCTCGGGCACACCGAGAACTGGCAGGGACTCGCGCGCGTACCGGTCGTGTTCTGGATGGGCAACTGATCGTCGGTGACGAATCCGGCCCTGGCGGTGACGTCAGCACGAGCACGAAGCGGATCAGTCCGGGCGAGGCGGCGTTCCGGTGCTGTTGTGCGTTCACTACGGCGCCCAACTTTTACCGCGTGCCGGCCTATGGCATCGCGGCGCGGCAGCAATTAAGATCGGTCCATCGCCGCCCGCGCGGCCTGCAACGACCCAGACATCCTCGATGAGCGACCGGGCCACCATCGCCAGCATCCTCGCCACGCGCCTCCCGCGTGCGCTGCCGCTCGCCCTGCTGCTGCCCTGAGGGGCAGCATACGTCGCGCTCACAATTCCACCGTCACGACGAATTCACTAGGATGGGTGCACCGTGCGCGCCCGTCCCGGCATGAGGACCAGCCATGAGCAAGGACCGTCTGATCATTTTCGATACCACGATGCGCGACGGCGAGCAGAGCCCCGGCGCATCGATGACCCGCGACGAGAAGATCCGCATCGCGCGCGCGCTGGAGCGGCTCAACGTCGACGTCATCGAGGCCGGCTTCGCGATCGCCAGCCCGGGTGACTTCGAGGCCGTCAAGGCCGTCGCCGAGACGGTGAGGAACTGCTCGGTCGCCAGCCTGGCGCGCGCCGCCGCGCGCGACATCGAGGAGGCCGCCGCGGCGCTGAAGAACGCGGTGCGCCCGCGCATCCACACCTTCATCGCCACCTCGCCCATCCACATGCAGTACAAGCTGCAGATGACGCCGGCACAGGTGCTGGACCAGGCGGTACGCTCGGTGCGCCAGGCGCGCAACCACACCGGTGACGTGGAGTTCTCCTGCGAGGACGCCAGCCGCTCGGAGTTCGATTTCCTGTGCCGCATCATCGAGGCGGTGATCGCCGCCGGCGCCACCACGATCAACCTGCCCGACACGGTCGGCTATGGTGAACCGGGCCAGTATGGCGAGTTCGTCGGCCGGCTGATCCGCACCATCCCGAACGCCGACAAGGCTGTGTTCTCGGTGCATTGCCACAACGACCTCGGGCTCGCGGTCGCGAACTCGCTGTCGGCGGTGATGCACGGGGCGCGCCAGGTCGAGTGCACGATCAACGGGCTCGGCGAACGCGCCGGCAACGCCTCGCTGGAGGAGATCGTGATGGCGGTGCGCACGCGCGCCGACGTGTTCCCGGTCGAGACGCGCATCGTGACCGAGGAGATCGTGCCGGCATCGCGCCTGGTGTCCTCGATCACCGGTTTCCCGGTGCAGCCGAACAAGGCCATCGTCGGCGCCAACGCGTTCGCGCACGAGGCCGGCATCCACCAGGATGGCGTGCTGAAGCACCGCGAGACCTACGAGATCATGCGCGCCCAGGACGTGGGCTGGAGCACCAACCGCCTGGTGCTCGGCAAGCATTCGGGGCGCGCCGCGGTGCGCGCGCGCTTCGAGCAGCTCGGCATCAGCTTCGAGACCCGCGAGGAACTCGAGAGCGCGTTCCGCCGCTTCAAGGAGCTCGCCGACAAGAAGCACGAGATCTTCGACGAGGACCTGCAGGCGATCGCCAGCAACGTCAGCGTCGGGGACGCGGCCGAGCGCTACCAGCTGGTCGCGCTGGAAGCGGTGTCGCACACCGGCGAGAAGCCGCGCGCGCAGGTCACGCTGACGATCGACGGTGTGGAACACCGCAGCGCTGCCGAGGGAGACGGGCCGGTCGACGCGGTGTTCCGGGCGATCGAGAACGAGGTGCACAGCGGAACCACGCTGCAGTTGTTCTCGATCAACGCGATCACCACCGGCACCGACTCGCAGGCCGAGGTCATGGTGCGCCTGGAGCGCGACTCACGCATCGTCAACGGTGCGGGCGCCGATACCGACATCATCGTCGCCTCGGCGAAGGCGTACCTGCACGCGCTGAACGTGATGGCGGGCGCGGTGCGCGCGCACCCGCAGATCAGCGGCATCTGAGGCGCGCGGGAGCACCGGCGCATGGACGAGGCGCTGCGTCTGGCCTACCTCGCCGCGATGGACATCCCGGTGTGGGTGCCGCGCGGCACGGACGGGGTCAAGGCCGGAGCGCAGTCCCGGGCGCAGGAGGTGGAGCCGGCGGGCTTCGCCGGCGCGCCCGCGCCGCCCATCCTGCCGGAACCGGTCACGACGGCGCGTGCGCCGGACGCCGCTCCGGGGCGTCTGGCACGCGAGCTGCTCGGCCCCGACCCCGCGCGCGGGCCGGCCGTGGCGCGTGCGGCGAGCGCGGCGACCGTGGCGCCGCAGGTGCCTGCCGGTGCGCCGGTGGCGAGCGGGCCGCAACGCGTGCCGGCCCTGCTGCTCGTGATGGCGGGACGCCATCTGTTCATCGACGAAGCCGGCGACCCCGGGCGCGATGCGCGCGTTGCCGCGCTCGCAACGGCGATCGCCTTCGCGCTGAGCGGCGAGCGGGTCGCGGCCAGCATGCAGCGCTTCGATCCGCTCGCGAGCGGGCTGGCGTCCGATCGGGCCGGCGCGCGCGACCTGCTGCTCGGCCGGCTGGCGAAGCTGACCGAAGGGGCCGACGTCGAACACGTGGTGCTGCTCGGCGAGGTCGCCGCCGGCGTGTTGCTCGGCTGGGACGCGCACGCCTACGCGCAGCGCGTGCCGCTGGTGCAGCGCGTTGCCGGGCTGCCGTGCGGCGCGCTGGTGACGCTGGCAGCCGGCGCGATGCTGCGTGATCCGGCCCTGAAGGCGGACGCCTGGCGCGAACTGTGCGCGGCGCGCGCCGGTCATGGAATCTGAACCGCGGCGAGCGGCCGCGGCCGACGCCGAGGCGATCGCCGCGCTCGATGCGCGCGTCAACGACTCGCCGTGGAGCGTCGGCGCGGTGCGCGAGACGCTGCAACGCGCGGCGGGTTTCGTGGTCCAGCCGCACGGCGCCGGACTGGTCGGCTTCGTGCTGTTCGCGGTGGCCGCCGACGAATGCGAGGTGCTCGATATCGCGGTCGAGCCGGCGTGCCGGCGTGCCGGG
This sequence comes from Pseudomonadota bacterium, assembly GCA_963204845.1. Classification (GTDB taxonomy): domain Bacteria; phylum Pseudomonadota; class Gammaproteobacteria; order Pseudomonadales; family UBA5518; genus UBA5518. The sequence goes on from CAUJIL010000201.1 coordinate 9,577, forward strand.
CACGCGCGGCGGCTGCTCGAGGCGGCGCTGCGCGAGGCGGCCGCCGCGGGAGCGACGCGCTGCTTCCTGGAGGTGCGCGAATCGAATGTTCCGGCGCGCGCCTTCTACGGCGCCGCCGGCTTCGCGGCGACCGGACGGCGACGCAACTACTACCGCACGGCCACCGGGCGCGAGGACGCGCTGCTGATGTGCCGTGACATCACAGGGGAGAACCGGTCATGCCGATCGTGAGCACCGAATCGTGGACGCTGGAACTGCCCGACGAGTGGAGCGCGGAACACGACGACGACGTCGTCGTGATCGGCGACGAGGACGGCGTCAGTTGCCTCGAGATCTCCTCGCTGGTGCTCGACGAGGGCGAGGTAGGCGACGAGGACCTCGGGGAATTCGCGCGCGACCTGCTCGATGCCGGAGTGCGCCCGCGCACCGCGCGCATCGGCGACTGGACGGGCCAGTTGTTCGAGCACGACGACGCCGACGGCCACTGGCGCGAGTGGTTCCTGCGCCACGGCGCCCACTTCGTCTACGCGGGCTACCACTGCCTGCCCGAACACGCCGGCATGGACGATGCGGCGATCGCCGAGATCCTGGCGACGCTGGAGCCGCGCTGAGGCGGTGCGCAGGTCGCGTGCCGGTCGGGCGCGCGCCGGATGCAGGCCGGTTTTCAACCCGACGTCGAACCCGGAGAACGACCCAGGCATGAAGCTCGATTTCCTGGTCGCTGGTTTCAGCAAATGCGGCACCACATCGCTCTGTGCATTGCTCGACGCGCATCCGCAGGTGTTCATTCCGCCGATGAAGGAAACCAATTTCTTCATCGAGGAAGACTACCTGCAGCGGCTCGATTGGTACGCAGGGCTGTTCGCGGCGGCGTCTTCGGGTGCGCGGCTCGGAGAGGGCTGCCAGTTCTACAGCAGTACGCGCTACGAACGGGCGGCCCGCGATCGCATCCTGCTTCACAGCCCGCACGTGCGCTTGATCTTCATCGCTCGCGACCCGATCGACCGCATCGAGTCGAGCTACCGTGAGTTCCATCACAGCGGCCCGCGCTTCGGGCTGGACGCACCATTCGGCATCGGCAAGGCGTTGTGCGAGCTGCCCGACCTGGTCGACGACACGCGCTACTGGTCGCGGCTGGCGAACTATCGCGAACGCGTGCCGGACGAACGCATCCTGCTGCTGTTCAACGAGGACCTGCTGGCCGATTCGGCGGGCGTGATGGCGCGCTGCTGGGATTTTCTCGGGGTGGCGCGTCGCGACGACATCGCCCGCTCGTTGGTGCGCCTGAACGAAGGGGGCACCAAGCTCCACGACACCCGGGTGCTGCGCTGCATGCGCAGGAGCCCTCTCGTCGGGCCGTGGCTGAGCCGCCGCTTCGACATCGACACGCAGGACCGACTAGGGCAGTTGCTGGGGCTGCGCCGGGCGTTCCGGCGTCCGATCGCGTGGGACGACGAAGCGCGTCGATTCGTGGTGAATGAACTCGCCGCCGAGGCCGCGAAGCTGCTGGCCTTCGCCGGTAAGCCGTTCGGCTTCTGGCCGCGGTTGGCAGCCTGGGTCGCCGAATTCGGCATCGAACCGGACCCCCCGTAGGTCGGCATTCATGCCGACGGTGCGACGCCGTCCCCCGTAGGTCGGCATTCATGCCGACGGTTTGGCGCTTGACCCTGGCCGGCGAGGATACTCGCACAGATCGGCGATCACGCATTCGTGGCACTTGGGATTGCGTGCGGTGCACACGTAGCGGCCGTGCAGGATCAGCCAGTGGTGGGCGTCCTGCAGGTACTCGCGCGGTGTGGTCTTCAGCAGCTTGTCCTCGACCTCGCGCACGGTCTTGCCGGGCGCGAGGCGGATGCGGTTGGCGAGGCGGAAGATATGGGTGTCGACGGCCATCACCGGCTCGCCGAAGGCAGTGTTCAGGATCACGTTCGCGGTCTTGCGCCCGACGCCGGGCAGCGCCTGCAGCGCCGCGCGCGTGGCCGGCACCTCGCCGCCGTGGCGTTCGATCAGCGCCGCGCAGGTGGCGACGACGTTGCGCGCCTTGGCGTTGAACAGGCCGATGTGGCGGATGTACGGCTTCAGGCCCTCCTCGCCGAGCGCGAGTATCGCCTGCGGGGTATTCGCCACCGCGTAGAGCTCGCGGGTGGCCTTGTTGACGCTCACGTCGGTGGCCTGCGCCGACAGGATCACGGCGACCAGCAGTTCGAACGGCGTGCGGTAGTCGAGCTCGGTGCGCGGCGCGGGATTCGCCGCCTGCAAGCGGCGGAAGATCTCGCGACGCGTCGCGGCGTTCATCCGATGTGACCGGTGACGCGCACGCGCTTGCTGCCGGGCGGCGCGGCGGGAGCAGCGGCGCGTGCGCGGCGCGCCTGCAGTTCGGCGTCGATGCCGTTCTTCGCCGCGATCAGCAGTCCGGTGAAGATGAACGCGCCGGGCGGCAGCACCGCGAGCAGGAAGTGCTTGTACTCACCGAACGGGCGCACTTCCCACGTCGCCGCGGCCGGGCCGAACAGCAGGTCCATGCCGGCGAACAGCGTGCCGTTGCCGAACAGCTCGCGCAGGGCGCCGAGTACGATCAGCGTGGCCGCGAATCCGCTGCCCATCACCAGGCCCTCGAACGCGGAGATCGCCACCGGGTTGCGGCTCGCGAACGCCTCGGCGCGACCGAGCACCAGGCAGTTCGTGGTGATCAGCGGCAGGAAGATGCCGAGTACCTCGTACATCCCGTAGGCGAGCGCCTGCATCAGCAGTTCCACCACGGTCACCGACGAGGCGATGATCAGCACGAACACCGGCAGCCGGATCGCGTTCGGCACCGTGTTGCGCACGCTGGCGACCAGCGTGCTGGTGGTCGCCAGCACCGCGATGGTCGCCAGCCCCATGCCGAGTGCGTTGACCACCGAGCCGCTGACCGCGAGCAGCGGGCACAGCCCAAGCAGCTGCACCAGCGCGCCGTTGTTGCGCCACAGTCCGTCGCGCAGCACCTGCGCGTAGCGATCGTCATTCATCAGCGTGCCCCTGCGCCGGGGGCGGCGCGGTCAGCGCCTCCCGGTTGGCCTCGAAGTACTGCAGCGCGCGCCGGATCGCGGCGGTAACCGCGCGCGGGGTGATGGTGGCGCCGGTGAACTGGTCGAACTCGCCGCCGTCCTTCTTCACCGTCCAGCGCGCCTGCGGCGGGTCGTTCAGCGAACGGCCGCGGAAACCCTCGATCCAGTCCGACTTGCGCTTTTCGATGCGGTCGCCGAGTCCGGGTGTCTCGTGGTGCGCCACCACGCGTGCACCGGCGATGGTGCCGTCGGCGTTCACGGCCACGATCGCATCGATCGCGCCACCGTAGCCGTCGGGCGCGCTGAACGGCAGGATCACGGCCTCGACATCGGCGCCGCGACGCGCGACCAGTGCGTTGCGCGGTGCGCGCAGCCCCAGCAGCTCGCGGTCGGCGAGTTCGATCACGTCGTCGAGCAGCACGTTGTCGTAGCGCGTGCGTGGCAGGATCTCCTCGTAGGCGCGCGCCTCGGCAGCGCGCCGCGCGGCGGTGATCGGTTCGCGCGTGAACCACTCGGTCAGCGCCAGAGCCAGCGTGAACACCAGCGCGAAGGCCGCCAGCAGCGCCGCGTTGCGGGAGATCGCGCGCCGCATCATGGTGCGCGGCCTCCGCTGCCGTGTCCGTAGACGCGCGGCTGCACGAGGTAATCGATCAGCGGCGCCGCGAAATTCATCAGCAGCACCGAGAAGGCCACCGCGTCGGGGTAATTGCCCCAGTGCCGGATCAGGTAGACCAGCACCCCGACCAGCGCTCCGGCGAGCAGCCGCCCGCGCGTGCTGGCCGGCGCGGTGACCGGATCGGTCACGATGAAGAACGCGCCCAGCATGGTCGCGCCCGTGAACAGGTGGAACAGCGGCGAGCCGCCGCTGGCGGCGCTGCCGCCGTCGTAATACAGCGCCGCCATCAGCACGAGCGCGCCCAGCATGCCCGCCGGCGCGTGCCAGGTGAACACGCGCCGCCACAGCAGGTACAGCCCGCCGGCCAGGAATCCCGCGTTGACCCACTCCCAGCCGGCGCCACCGATACGCCCGAACTGCGGGTTCTCGCGCCACAGCTCCGCCACCAGCAGCGTGTGGTTCTGGCGCAGCAGGTCGAGCGGGGTCGCCATCGTCAGCGCGTCGAGGCGTGCCGGCGCGAGCAGCCCGAGCGCGCCGCGGAGCGCCTCCAGTGGTCCCGGCACCGCATCTGTCCCGACACCGAGCGGCGCGATCCAGCGCGTCATCTCGAGCGGGAACGAGATCAGCAGCACCACGTAGCCGACCATCGCCGGATTGATGGGGTTCTGACCGAGCCCGCCGTACAGATGCTTGGCGAACCCGATCGCTGCCAGCGTGCCGGTCGCCACCAGCCACCACGGCGCGGCCGGCGGCAGG